>CAYPMQ010000279.1:0-4691 GCA_964411625.1 uncultured Ignavibacteriaceae bacterium | reverse complement strand
ACCGAAGTCTCAGCGCTGAGCATCACAACGTCGGTACCATCCCAGACTGCGTTGGCAACATCAGAAGCTTCTGCTCTTGTCGGAATGGGATTATTAACCATTGATTCAAGCATCTGAGTGGCCGTTATTACTAATTTGCCTGCCTCATTGCATTTCCTGATAATCATCTTCTGATAATTTGGGACTTCAAACGGCGGCATTTCAACTCCAAGATCGCCTCTTGCCACCATGATTCCGTCTGCGGCTTCAAGAATCCCGTCAATATTATCGACTGCTTCCTTCTTTTCGATCTTTGCGATAATCTTGCTTTTGATATTCTTTTCTTTAAGCCAGTCTTTAAGTTCAATGATATCAGCAGCTTTTCTGACAAAAGAAAGAGCGATGTAATCAACGTGGAAATTTTCGGATAGAAAACCCAGATCACTATAGTCTTTGGCCGTTATTGACGGGGTTGAGAGGTGCATACCCGGCAGATTCATCCCTTTTTTGGGTTTCAGCACTCCACCGTTTTCGATACGGCAGATTACAGATGTGGCTGTTTTTGATGTCACGGAAAGCCTGAGGAGACCATCATCAATAAGAATGGTATCACCAACCTGAGCATCCTGAGGAAGAGGTTTATATGAGGTTGATACCCGTTTTGCATTTCCTTTAATATCTTCTACGGTGATTTCAATTTCTTCACCGTTTACAAGAACTGCTTCGGGTTCTTCAAGTTCACCAACTCGTATTTTGGGTCCCTGAAGATCCACCAGAATAGCAAGTGCATTATTGTCTTCTTTACATGCCTCTTTTATGGTGTTAAAAACATTCAGGAAAAAGTCATAATTCCCGTGTGAGAAGTTAAGTCTTACTCCGTCCATCCCCGCTTCAATCATCTTCTTCAAAACATCTTTTGAAAATGTTGCGGGTCCCAGAGTGCATAAAATCTTCGTTTTGGAAAACAGATAATTAGAGGCTTGTAACATAGCTAACCTTTCTTATTCCTTTTTGTCTTCATCTTTTACATTTTCCGGACTTGCCGCCGGTTTTTTCTTTTTCACTTTTTTGCTCTTAACGGATTTGTCAGTCCCCTTCTTTGCACTTCTCGAAGCTTCGAGAAAATCTTCAAGTCTGACTCTCATTCTGGCATAAACTGTACCTTTTTCAGCTTTCTTCTCTGAACCGGCCTGATAACCTGTGAAAATCTCAACCGCTTCTTTGATATTGCTGACTGCAATAATTCTGAATTCCCCTTTCTTAACCGAGGCAAGGATATCTTCATGCAGCATAAGATCATCAACATTCTGCAGAGGAATCACAACTCCCTGCCCTTCAGTAAAACCCCGTTTTCTGCATATTTTATAAAATCCTTCAATCTTTTCATTCACACCGCCTATCGGCTGTATATCGCCCTTCTGATTGATGCTTCCCGTAATAGCCAGCGCCTGATTCAAAGGCACACCTGATATTCCGCTTATAAGTGCGAGCAGTTCGGCGGCGGAAGCACTGTCACCATCAACCATGCCGTATGACTGCTCAAAGACCAGGTTTGCCGTAAAAAGGAGGGGCATTTCCTTGCCGAATGTCTCTTTAAGATAGCCCGTCAGAATAAGCACGCCCTTATCATAGGTTTTACCGCTGAGGCCTGCTTCTCTTTCCACGTTAAGAACGTTCCCGGTTCCAAGGGCAACAGAACAGGTGATTTTAACAGGGATCCCGAAACTGTATGTTTCGGAACCATACACCGCCAGACCGTTGATCTGGCCGGTTTTCATTCCCTGGGTATCAAGCATTATCTTGTCATTTTCAAAGGCTTCACGTATCTTTTCCTCACTTAGGGAATGACGTTCAATTGAAGCATAATAGGCTTCTTTCACATTTTCTGCTGAGACACGTTTTTTTCCCACCTGTGCTGCATAAAAATCTGCCTCACGTAACAGATCGGTAAGTATTGAGAATCTTGTGGTGAGTTTGTTTTTGCTCCCGCTGAACTTTGCAGCAAGCTCTATGAGATATGCAATCGCTTTTTTGTCAAAGTTTCTCAGCCCTTCTTGTCTGATCAGTTTTGCGAGTACACGTGCATATTCCATTATCGAATTTTTGGTCTTGTTGATCTCGTAATCGAAATCTGCTTTAATTTTAAAGATCTTTTTAAAGTCATCCTCATAAGAACTGAGCAGAGAATAGGTATAGTTGTTTCCGATCAAAATAACTTTAGTATTGATATCTATTGATTCAGGCTGAAGGAACGAAGGGGCAATTCCTATCATGCCGGGACTGTCCTGAATATTTAATTTATGATGACTCAGCACCCTTTTAAGATTTTTCCAGACAAGGCCCGCCTCAAAGAGTGGCGAAACCCGCATAACCAGAAACCCGCCGTTTGCCCTGAGCAGGGAGCCTGCCTTGATGTTCATGAAATCAGCCATATAACCTCCCCTGCCGTCACTTACCCGCTCTATAGTGCCGAATAAGTTAGTAAATGTCGGGTTAATCTCTATAATGACAGGGCATTCTTCAACCGCACTGTTATCAAGTATCACATTAACGTCATATTCCCTGAAAGGATCAAATTTTGGGAACTGTTCCAGAATTTCGGGGGGTATCTGTTTCAGCTTGAACAGTGCAAGATTATCAAGGACACTCATGGCTACGCTGTCAATGTATTTAAGAACTTTTTCATCCGGAAATTTTTCGGCAATGTTATTTTTGAGTGCGGTTAAGATTGTTACGACTTCATCCCGTTCAAGTTCGGTGAATCTCTGCTTCACCTCTTCCTGAATTTTCATCATGTTTCTCACGAACTGGATAAGATCGGCATGATGAGTTTCATACTTTGTGAGAATCTCTTTTGCTTCATTTTCTTTCATTGCACCCATCTTGACCATTGCGTCGATTTTATTTATGGGTACGGGTTTGCCGTTAACAACAGGCATTAAATCTGTACTCTGATTTTCACCCACCTGAACGGTGCCTAAAGTGAAGCCTTCCTTTTCAATAACCTCGTTGAATTCAACCTGAAGTTTCTTTTCGATTCCTGAATAATGCTCAAAAATTGCTTTCCGCTTTGTGTTAAACCCCTCGCTTTCAAGTGCCATCGGGATTCTGTCACGGATCACCTCAATAAAATTCTTCATCGCCTCTTTGAACTCACGCCCCTTACCCTTTGGAAAAGTAAGAAGAATCGGTCTGTCTGAATCAGCAAAATTGTTTACGTAAGCATAATCATTAAGTGTTGGGCAGCTTGTGGAAAGGGTCTGCAGGATATCCTGAACCATTGTGGTTTTACCCGTTCCCGCCAGTCCTGTAATAAATATGTTGTATCCCGGTTTTCTTATAGATACACCAATTTTAAGGGCTTTCAGCGCTCTCTCCTGGCCTATAATACCTTCTATCGGATCAAGTTCTTCAGTGGATTCAACTTTAAATACAGAAGAGTCACATTTCCATCTTAACTGACGGATTTTGAGTGGTTCGTAAAGGTCGGCTTTAATGAGTTCCATATTATTTTCAGCAATTTATTGAGGTTTATCTAATATGCTAAATTGCTAATTAAATAATAGAATTGCAAATATTTATCCTGCAATTGTTCATTGTGACCTTTGGTTTGTAAACAACAAAGCTGTAATGCCGGTAATAGGATAATTCCCTCTTTTGAGTGATAACCGACTGTTCTGAACATCAATGCAGAATTGCAAACTTGTTAATTATATATCGCATTCGTAAAATATATAGTAGCCGTAATTGAATAAACTAAAAACGGAAACTTTCTTGTTCCTCACTCGTAAAAGCACTGTTACCATTCATTTTTTATGTAATGTGTAATACAGCTATTAAACCGGAATTAACAGAGGGTCAAGATATAATATTTGCTGAAGCAGCAGTTTGATGATATTTATTCAGTTTGGGAGTTTACAAATAATAAATGGAACGGCATGGGGGGGGCATTTTGTTAATAATTTTCTCGCAGATTCTGAATATAACGGGAGTGTACAAGTTTTAATTCCTTCAACTCAAATAAACTCTCTGAATATTGATCAATACAACTTTCACGTATAGATGGAATCATAAACTACAAATAAAGGAGATGAACATGATAAAGTCACTATTAATAATCATTCTTTCAGGCCTGTTATCCGGTTCGGTTTTTGCACAGGATCAAAAGTCTTATTCAGGAACATTCAAATTTGCAGAAGGCGAAGAATTAATCTCTGTTAGTATTTATTATTATACTCCCAAGCGGACAACCTGTTATGTTACTGTTAAGACTAATTCAGCGAAATATGTGGCCTTCTATGAACTCACTGAAACAGAAGAAACCGATGACTTTATGAAGTCAGCAACTTTGTTTAAATACATGAAACCTAAACTTTTCTCTGTTGGGAATTTTTTTTATCTGGCATACAATAAAAAAACAGGCACCTTGAGTGTTCAAGGTTTACCCCATGACCCCAGCAAAACGTACAGACTTAAGAAAGACAATTAGGGCACAAATAAATATTATTCTGTTCATTTTACCGTTTAACCATTATGCCTGAACTGTCCGATTTATTTGACGGTTCATTTTATCCGTTTGTAATCCGTGAATATTCTGAACTTTTATAATGAGTTCATAAATATCCCCATTATTAGTCGGGACCGGCATTTTTTATTGTGGTTTATTATGGCTCTATTCCCAATATCAAAAGTGGTACAGGAGGGTTTGTTCT
>CAYPMQ010000278.1:0-4694 GCA_964411625.1 uncultured Ignavibacteriaceae bacterium | reverse complement strand
CAGGCTTCTCTGAGGTACGGGTGATGCAGCATCGGCTCACTTAATATCACCCTTACAGGTAATATCTTTGAATGACACGAACGTGCTGCGGCAATTGGTTACAACTCAAGTGTCTTAAGTAAGGACACTGCCTCTTACCCATATATAGGTGGAGTACTGGCTTTATTTGACTGGTCTGCACCATTTTTTCTGACAATTATTCTCTCCCCCGCAGCATTTTTTACTGCATTTCATTTCCGGAATCCTGAGTCGCACAAAAGTGAAAATCTGCTTAAATATCTCAGGAATTCATTCAATTGTTTGAAGAATAAATACGCACTCCTTTTATTTCTCGCCGGAATAGTTACTTTTATCCTCCGCAACGGTCCTTTCCTGACATACATTCCGGTGCATCATGATGAAAAATTCAGTTCAGGTCCTTTCATAATCGGAGTTATACCGGGAGAAATATCGTTAACGATTGCTTTTGTTTCCTCAAAACTGAAATTTTTCTATAATAAGCTTAATGGCAGGAAGTTACTCATATTAACTTTTTTTGTTCAGGGCTGCATTGCTGCTGATTTCGTACATGCCCGGGCCCGGATGGGTTGAAGAAGCTATAGTACTTTATAGCGGTCGTCATGGTCTTAACATCCCCGTGAACCAGACTCTTCCGGCGTCTGTAGTCTCCATGAAATATCGTGGTGCATTCATGTAAATGAACAGAATGCTGCTGAGGCCGGGCCGGACAATGGGTCCTCTGCTGATAGGTTTCATTTAGACCGGATTCAGGATAAATGGAGTATTCACCGCAGGGGCAATATTGGCGCTTCGCATGGCTTTCCTGCTGACATTTCTTCCGGGTGAAAATGAGTCTGCCTGAAATTTCATCCGAAGAGAGATATTTAAGAATCAAATGTATATTTCTGCCTCTGTTTGTCACTTTTTTAAGTTCAACCTCATTTATCATTATCAGCAAGGAACTAAGCGATATCCCCCCTGTTTCGTTTGCCGGATTACGCTATTTTCTTGCATTTCTTTTTTTATTCCGCTTATACTCAGTAAAAAGTACCACCGTGAAATAGCTATGCCTGATGAAGTGATGATCAAAAAGATTTTGCTGCTTGGTTTAGTGTTTTACACATTTACCCAGGGAATTCAATTTATAGGGCTATCCCTTCTTCCTGCCTTAACCGTATGTCTTTTGCTCAATTTAACACCTCTTTTTGTTACAGCAGGTTCAGTTATGTTCTTGAAAGAGTTTCCGTCACGATTACAGTCTTCTGGAATTCTTTTCATTGCAGGGGTTCTGATTTACTTTATACCTTCAGGAGCAGAATTTTCTTCAGCGGACGGACTTATTATAATAACGGCCCGGTGTATTCTTAAATACATTTTCTTCAATAATGGGCAGGAAAATCAATCGTAAAAACAATTGTAAGCGCTGTAGTTGTAACTCTCCTAAATATAGGGTCAGGAAGTCTCTGCTTTTAGTGATCTAAGGACTCGTAACCAAGGGAGTGCTGTCAGTTAATCTCCAGGGGGTATTATCAATCTTCTGGCTCGCCCTTATAACACCACACTTACTTTCAGAATCTGGAATCTTACTCTCAGACAACTTAAAGCAACTGAATCAATCATTATAAACGGAACAATGCTTATACAGATTGCCGTAAAGGGATATTTCTTTCCCGGTGAAGAGCCCGGATTTTTTGGCTTAACCGGGATGTGACCGTGTGCCTCAGGAGCAGTTATCACTCAGATCAGGAAAAGGTCATCCTGAAGAAACAATTTCCCCGCCCGGTCTGATTTAAGATACCGTTAACATCAGATTTTAAATTACTTAGGCTAATTAATAAACTTCAGGAGGGAGAAATTACTCTTAAAAATTATCATTTAATTAGTTAAATAACAGTAGTTATTTAGAATAATTTCTTAATTTGCCGGATAAATACTCAGACGATATAAATGCAATTTAACATATATATATCCCTGCTGTTCCTTTCTTTTGCAGCTACTTTTGTACTAAGTATATATTCTTTCAATAAAAGAAAACGGGTAAAAGGGGGTAAAGAGTTCTTTACCCTCATCTCATTTGTCTCTTTTTGGTGTCTCGCCGGTAGTTTTGAACAGATGGCAACCCAGCTTGAAACTAAAATATTCTGGTCTGTAATCTGTTATATAAGCATCCCGAATGTACCAATTAATCTGTTTTTGTTTGTGGTGAAATATACTCAGGATGAAATGTTCGGAAGACCGTTATTTATAAGATCACTCTACACATTCTCAGTTATTACCTTCATCATAGCGGCAACAAATTCCTTTCACGGATTACTATGGCCTGACGTTTATATAGTAAGCGGAATTGGCGGTATTACGGCAAGATATGAGCATGGCATCTGGTTCTGGTTAAATACGGCATTCTGCTATCTGCTTGTTTTTGCTGCACTTTCTCTTCTGATCAAAGGATTTCTGATTTACAGAGAATTATATGTAAGACAGACACGCCAGATTATTTTTGCACTCATTGTTCCTCTTTTGGTAAGTGTAACATATATATTTTTCGGTGAATATCTGAACTATATTGAAATAACTCCGCTGGGTTTTACTTTTTCATCTATTTTCCTTTCATACGGAATTTTCAGATACAATTTTCTTGATTTGGTTCCGGCGGCAAGGAATATACTTTTCGATAATCTGAAAGAAGCAATTCTTGTACTCGATAAAGAAAAACGGATTATTGACTCCAACGGGCTTTTAAGCCATATATTTGGCATGGAGAAGATAACAGGCATGACTTTTGATGAAGCCTTCAGAGATTTCAGCATGTTCAGAAAAATAGTTGAAGAAGAAGCCGAAATTCAAAATGAATTCATTCTTGATGATCAATATCATGAAGTTTCCGTTATAAGAATTACGGATAAAAGCGGCGATTTCCAGGGTTTACTGATCAGTATAATTGATATTACAGAGCTTAAACGTAAGGAGCTGAGTCTGAAGAAAAGTGAACAGGAACTTAAAGATCTCAATGATGCTAAAGATAAACTCTTCTCAATAATTGCTCATGATCTCAAGAATCCTTTTTTCGGCATTCTCGGGTTAACGGAAATACTGACTGAAGATTATTCCGAACTCAATGATACCGAAAAGAAAAATCTCATAGAAGAGATTCACATGACCGCAAAAAGCACATTCAGCATTCTTGAAAATCTGCTGGCATGGTCAAGACAGCAGACGGGGAGCATCTCATTTAACCCAGTTAATTTTGAAATCAACAGTATTGCCTCTGAGGTTATTGAAAGCCTTTCAAGACAGGCTGCAATCAAAAATATAAAAATTAATTTTTCTCCCGGTGATAAAATATTTGCTTATGCTGATCAGCACATGGTTGAAACGATACTGAGGAACCTCATTTCAAACGCAATAAAATTTTCTTATCCCGGCGGAATTGTTGCCTTATCAGTATGGAGACGTGGAAATCTGTGCAGCGTTGAAGTCGCTGATAACGGAACAGGTATGAGTGAAGAAACCATGTCGAATCTTTTCAGGGTTCACCAGGATAACAGGAGCTACGGTACTCTGGGTGAAATAGGAACAGGCCTCGGCCTTATTATATGCCGTGATTTTGTAACGAAAAACGGCGGTGAAATGAATTTTGAAAGCTCACCCGGAGCCGGAACCAAGATCAGGTTTACCTTACCAATTTATGAGAGTATTTAAGAATATCATCAAAGATTTAATATATTTAACTATTACTTTTATTAGCTTATTCCACCGGTATAAAATATGAAGACAGCAGGAATTCTGACCTGAGATGATGACAGGAAATAAAAATCTGACAGGATTTATTCTGCTTTTTTTTTCCCTGATTGTCGCCTCCTTTAACGGGTGCAGCAAAAAAGAAACTGAAGAAGAAGTTAAGCAAGCCGATCGTCTTATCTCTGAAATAATAACACTTAAATGGAATTCACCGGAATACCTCTCCAAAATTGATTCACTTCAGAAATTATCCATAAGAACAGAAAATAAATTTGGTCTTGCCAAAGCATATTCTTTCAGAGGCAGTTATTTCTTCAGATCAGGAGATTATAAAAAATCACTTGAGAAATTCAGTGATGCTGCAGCAATTTATGAGGAGATGGGAAATCAGAAGGAATATGCTGATGAAGTTGAAAAAATGGGTTATGCGAGACTAAGGCTTGAAGACAGGGCCGGGGCGGTTGAAAGATTCAAACTTACTGCAGAGCTGAGAAAATCCCTGAATGATTCAACCGGTATGGGAAATGCTTTTAATGATATAGGATTTGTTTTCTGGCAGGCGACAAATTATGACAGCGCAATCGTATATTTTGACAAGGCTCTGGCAATAAGAAATAAGCTTCCCAATATTGAACACAGAGCCTCAACTCTTAATAATATGGGAACTGTTTTTTTCAACTGGGCTTTGTATGACCGGGCGCTTGATTACTTCATAAGAGCCCTTGATCTTCAGAAGGAAACTAAAAATGATTATGCTATTGCCATAGCGCTTTGTAATATAGGACTCATATACAATGAAACATCACAGAAAGAGGAGGCAATTAGCAATTTCAGGGAAGGGCTGAACTACGCGTTTGCAGCTAAAGATACTCAGATTGTGGGCTATGCATATTACTGCCTTGGCGATGCTTTTAAATCAACTGCCATTGATTCTTCATTTTATTACTTTTTCAAAT
>CAYPMQ010000277.1:0-4700 GCA_964411625.1 uncultured Ignavibacteriaceae bacterium | reverse complement strand
CCCGAGGAAACAAGAATACTCGGAGCTGCAAAACTGACCGGAAAAATCTCGGACGGCTGGTCAGTATATGCCCTCAATGCAGTAACTGACAAGATGAATGCGAGACTCTGGAACGGCGGAGGCACTTCATTTGAGGAGGTTGAACCCCTTACAAATTATACCGTGATCAGATCTCAGAAGGAATTTGATTCTTCACGTTTTGCAATAGGATTTATAGGGACTTCAACTTTCAGAAATATTCAGAGAGAAGAAGTTAAAAATTACCTTGGTTCAAGCTCACTGGTTGGCGGCGTTGACGGCTGGTATTATCTGGATAAAGGAAAAAAATATGTAATTACTTACTGGGGGACGTACTCTCAGGTGAACGGTACTAAAGAATATATAACAACTCTTCAGCAGAAACCGATTCATTATCTGCAGAAACCGGATGCCACTTACATGAGGCTTGATTCAAACCTGACAAGTCTTACAGGCTGGGGAGGAAGAATTGCATTTAATAAACAGGAAGGTGATTTTTACATTAATGCTGCGATCGGGGCAATTTCACCGGGGATGGATGTGAATGATCTCGGGTTCCAGTGGAGAGCGGATATTATTAACGGTCATGTGGTTGCAGGTTACAGGTGGAATGAACCGGATGGTATTTTCAGAAAGAAACGGATTTATCTGGCTCACTTCAGAACCTATGATTTTGAGGGTGATCTTGATATGTCGGGTATTTTCACGACATCAAACTTCACTTTTAATAATTACTGGACTATCAACATGCAGCTTGCCCATCATATTAACGGATATGATGGAAGACTGACACGCGGAGGCCCAAAGGTTGTAAGACCTGACAACGGATTTACCTCAATAAACGTCAGAACTGATTCCAGAAAAGAAATGGTTTTCGGGGTATCCGGCAATTATGAATGGAATGATGACGGCGCTGTTTACAACTATGTGGAAGCGGGTATAGAATGGAAACCGACTTCTTCAATCAGCCTTGAATTATACCCCGGTTTTGAATACAATAATAATA
Source organism: uncultured Ignavibacteriaceae bacterium (assembly GCA_964411625.1). Taxonomy (GTDB): domain Bacteria; phylum Bacteroidota; class Ignavibacteria; order Ignavibacteriales; family Ignavibacteriaceae; genus JABWCA01. The sequence goes on along the minus strand of CAYPMQ010000277.1, from coordinate 3,676 downwards.
AAAAGCAGTGGATTGATGCTTTTGATGATCCCTCTGCAATGGCTACTTACGGCAAAAGATATGTTTTTGGTGAACTTGAGCAGAAGACTATTTTCTCAACAATCAGACTGAACTGGACTTTCAATCCGTATCTGACGCTTCAGCTTTTTGCTCAGCCGTTTATTTCAGTCGGGAAATACTCTTATTTCAAAGAGCTCAGCAAACCAAGAACGGATGATTATCACGTTTTCGGTACAGGGTCTTCATCAATAAGATATGATGAAGGTAATTCGGAATATCAGGTAAAAACACAGGAAGGCACACAGTTTTCTTTTGGTAATCCTGATTTCAATTTTAAGTCGCTCAGACTTAATATGATTCTTAGATGGGAGTACACTCCCGGTGCTTCAATATATTTTGTATGGAGTCATAATCAGATGAATTTTGATGATCCCGGAATGATGGAAATAGGAAGAGATTTTAAAAATCTGTTTTCTGCCGAAGGAGACGATATTTTTATGGTGAAAGCAACATACTGGTTTAATGCATTCGATATGTAAAAACTCTTAAAAGAAGGAGCAAAGCCCGCCTGAAGAAATTCGGCGGGTTTTTTTTGCATAATCTTATCTTGAAAATTCATATCCGCTTGTATTATTTTGCATAACAATAATTTAACATTAAGCGAGAGATGCACCCCCGATTCCATTTAATACTTTTAGTTCTGATATTATCATCCTTCACATTTGCGCAGGAATGGGAGAAGGTTGTTGATTTATCGGGCAAATGGAAATTCAGAATAGGTGATAATCCGGAATGGTCATCAGCATCGTTTAATGACTCAGAGTGGGGCACAATAAATGTACCTTCACCATGGGAAAATCAGGGTTATCACGGTTATAACGGATATGCATGGTACAGAAAAACATTTGAAGGAACCTCTGAGCTTTATAATAAAATGCTTTCCGTTCACCTCGGTTATATTGATGACGTTGATGAAGTTTATATAAACGGTTATCTTATAGGGTCATCAGGCAGCTTTCCGCCTGATTTTTCAACGGCATATAATGCAAACCGGATTTATCCTGTTCCGAACACAATTCTCAAAACCAGAGGAACCAATGTTATTGCCGTAAGGGTGTATGATTCATATATTGAGGGGGGAATTCTTAAGGGAAACACCGGTATATATAACTATGAGGATCCTCTTAAGCCGGATTATTATCTGGAGGGAGTGTGGAAATTCAGAAGTGATGATTCACTTGTTTATAAACAGACAAAATATAATGACGGTAACTGGTCAAATATACTTGTACCCGGTTTCTGGGAGGAACAAAGGGCTCCGGGTTATGACGGAGTTGCATGGTACAGGAAAGACTTTATCATAGCTCCTTTCCTCAAAAATATAAAACTTGTTCTGCTGATGGGTAAAATAGATGACTGGGATGAAGTATATGTAAACGGGGTAAAAATTGGTGAAACGGGTGATATAGACAGACTTAAAAAAAGGGGATATGAGGGAGTTTCGGCTTATGAAGAGATAAGGGCTTATTATATTCCCCGGGATCTGCTTCTTCAGGATGGTACAAATGTACTTGCGGTAAGAGTGTATGACAGCTTCAAGCGCGGCGGTATTTACAGCGGACCTGTTGGGCTGATTGCTGCTGATAAGTTTGAAAAGATATTCAAAGAGAAAATGCAGAAAAAAACATTCTGGGAGAAGCTTTTCGGTGTTCTTAAGTAACTATGCTGTATTATTTTCTTCTTCACGCTCAACTGCCTGATTGAAGTGTGAGCTGAAGATCTTTTTTCTTATTTTTACTCTTCATTTATTTTATCACTAAAAACTATAATGGCGGGGTTATGGATATCACATCTTTTGTTGCAATACTTTTTGCATTCATCATCGGCTTACTGATCTCATATCTTTACACAAAAACCAGATTCAATCCGGCAGAAATACAGCATGAATTTGATAAATTAAAGGCACTTTCAGAGGCTAAAACTTCTGCACTTGAAAAAGAGCTGGAGGAAAAAAAGCTTGCTGCCGAAAATCTGAATGCCGAAATAAGAAAGCTCAGCGAAACGGAAAAAGCTGATAAGGGGAGGATAGCGGCACTGGAAACCATGGTTAAGAGAATAGACGAGCTTAATTCCGAGGTCGTCAATAAGGAAAGAATGATCAATGCTTATATTGAGGACATCAAAGAAAAGGCATCAAAAATCTCCGAACTTGAAACAAGAATCACAGAAGAGAAAAAACTTACCGATGAAAAGCTGAAGCTTCTGAATGAGGCTAAAGACAAATTCTCTGCAGAGTTTCAGAACCTTGCAAATCAGATTTTTGAGGATAAATCAAAGAAGTTTCAGGACATAAATAAAAATGGTATAGAATCAATCCTGGGTCCGTTTAAAGAGCAGCTTGGTGATCTGAAGAAAAAGGTGGAAGAGAGCTACACTGATGACGCTAAAGACAGAAGTCAGATAATGACCCTGATTAATCAGCTTAAGGAGCAGAATCAGAAGCTCTCCGAAGACGCCCTGAACCTCACAAAAGCCCTGAAAGGGGAATCAAAAACAATGGGTATTTGGGGTGAGGTGATTCTGGAAAAGGTTTTTGAAAGCTCGGGTCTTGTAAAAGACAGGGAGTATATTGTTCAGAAGTCATTTGTTAACTCAAAGGGTGAACGTTTCACGCCCGATGCAGTAGTAAAACTCCCTGACCATAAGGACATTATAATAGATTCCAAGGTTTCTCTTCTTGATTATGAAAAATATTTTAATTCCGAATTACCCGAAGAAAGGGATATACACCTCAGAAATCATATTGCATCAGTTAAAAGACATATTACCGGACTCAGTTCAAAAGATTATACTGACCTGCAGGGTATCAACACTGTTGACTTTGTATTAATGTTTATTCCCGTTGAGGCAGCCTTTCTTGCCGTGATTTCACAGGACAGGGAGATTTACAATGAAGCATTTGCGAAAAAAGTTGTGCTGGTGGCACCTTCCACTCTGCTGGTGACGCTGAAAACAATTTACCTGAGCTGGCAGAGTGAGAAAAGAAACCGCAGCGCACAGGAAATTGCAGAAACCGCCGGTGAAATGCTTGATAAATTCAAGAACTTTCTTGATTCATTTGATGAGGTGGGGAAAAGTATTTCCAAAGCAAACCAAAGTTTTGAAAAGGCTAAGGGTCAGCTTTCTGATGGCAGAGGTAATCTGATGTCAAAGGCGCAGAAGCTTCTTGATATGGGCGTGAAATCAAAGCTTGAGATAAGTGATTCTTCTGCCGAACAGTGATCATGATTAAGAAAGGGGCTCCCTTAACGTTAGTTTTAAGGAGAGCCATTTTTTTTCCTCTGAGTTTCTTCTTATTCTCCCTGAAATTAAGTAAATTAAAGTTTAAACCCATCTTTTTCAATAAAACAAGGTCTATATGAAGAGAGAAATACACCGCTGGTGGAGCCCCAGATTACAAAAGGATATGGAAGTTGTAGTTTACGGACACTGGGGATTCTCACTGCTTTTATTTCCGACTGCTGCAGCGGATTATCTTGAATATGAAAGATTTCAGCTTATCGAGTCAATGCGTCCGCTGGTTGAGGAGGGAAAAGTCAAGATTTTCTCAATCAACAGTATTAATAATGAAAGCTGGCTTCACGGCTCAATGATGCCTCACCATAAGGCACTCAGG
>CAYPMQ010000276.1:0-4701 GCA_964411625.1 uncultured Ignavibacteriaceae bacterium | reverse complement strand
ACTTTTTTTGGGTGAGAAGAAAATAAATTAATAAACTATCATTGAATCTGAAATTTTTCACCCGCCGGTTATTTCAATCTCCTCAAAAAAATAACCTTATAACAAATTTTGCACTGATTAGAAACTTTTTATCCGGCTCAGATAAATAGTCATCATAATGAATTGAAAGGGTATGTTTTCAAAACTTAATTATTATCTTCATATCAATTCTTAATTCTTATTTTGCAGCGGGATTTTAAGAGATTTATTATCAATAAAACTGGCAACGATACTATTATTCAGGAGAAATATAATCAGAATTTTTATTGATGCAGATTCATGTCCTGTTAAAAATTAGATATATGAGGTTCCAAAAAAATACGGAACAGTAGTGCTTGTGGTGGCAAACAATTTTATCAGAACACCGCAAAGCGATCTGATTCAGCTTGTGACTGTGACAAATGAATCAGACGCGGCAGATCTCCGGATTTCCGAGAATTGTCAGAAAAATGATATTGTCGTGACGTCAGATTTACCGCTGGCAGCTCTTTGCATTAAAAAAAAAAGCCAGAGTTTTAACACCTAAAGGTAAAGTGATGACGGAAGATTCAATAGCAGGCTTTATAATACACAGAGAAATCCCGGCATTTTTAAGAGATGGGTGATAATTCACTGAGCAAAAGCGCGCCCTTTGCCCGGAAAGACCGGTCAAGATTTCTGCAGCACCTTCATCAGCTGATTCAATCGGTACAAAGGGCAGACATGTCTTCAGGAGCAAAATAAATCTTACAGCAGATCAGGAATCCTCATCAGCCCGCCTAAAAAATTAATTAGATTATACTTCTTTCACCGGCATTGGTTGTGAGTGTACGGTTATTAAGTCCGATTATTAGGGGAGCTAATCAACCGGCGCCGGAGAGTATCAGGATTATCAGTATGTCTGGTTTGCCCTACCCTGTTCAGTTTATGATCCCGGCTATTATCCTACACAAATAACGCTATTCTCAGAACCGCCCCTGGGAGATAAAATAGAAAACAAGGAAGGGAAGATTAGCTGATTGTGCTTCAGACTTAAAATCATTCAGGGCTGTTGTTAAAATGCAAGATTAAAGAGAAAACAGAAAAATCTGAATTGATAGAACCCTGTTAATTCAGGAGTTCTATCATTTGTGCAAGGTGTCTTTCTGCATGAAGGGGCACCAGATTAAGCCAGTCGCCTGCGGTCATATCACCAAGGTAGGGATGCGGTATGACAGCGTTGTAAGATGTTATTTTATCCTCAGAGATCAGAGCTTTTAACTTTTCACGCTGAGCTATAAGGGCATCTGCGGCTTCATCTGAAGAAGTGAATTTTCCTTTTGGCTGTACATTAGCAGGAGCATTTACCCGGTTAACAGTTCTCTCATCAATCAGGATTTCTTTCAGCCTTTCATACCCGAAATATTCATCATTTCTGCTCAGCACCTTCGATGATCTCTGCAGAAGCACAAGTACTATCCTTTCAAAAAGGACAAGATGTTCAAGATTATCCTTGATGCTCCATTTACCTTCCGGTCTTATCAGCGTTTTTTCTTCGGAGCAGTTCTCCAGAAATCTGAGGATTGATGCAGTACTGTTGTTTATCTGACTGATATATATTTCTTTATTCATTTTTTCTCCCGGCATCTTGAAAAGACAGACTCTGATTAATCAGGAAATAACTATATATTTTAACCGCTTCGAATATTGCATGCCAGAAAGAAAATTTCAAGATCTGAATTACAGGCGGCATATAATTGTGACTAAAGGATATCATCGTCACCGGTTAATAAACTTCTGCCTGCAGCATAATCTTATCATCTCTATCAGATCTGCTTATTTCAGGCCTGATGTTTTTGTCTCATAAAAATGAAATAACATAAAGTAATCAGAACTGCGGAAAGTGAAACGAGAACTGCAGGTATGATTTCTATTCCAAGGTTTCCGGCAAGCACGCCTGATAAACCGGGAATTATTCCCACGCCAATTCCCGCGCTTCCGACCTGCATACCTATTGCATTTGCAGAATACCTGATCCCGACCCTTGACGGGGTTGATGACATCATGGCGGGATAAACGGGAGCAATCGAAAATCCGAAAATAATGACGGCAGCAAGTGCCCAAAAGGCAGATCCCGAAAGTAGCAGGAGTAAACCCCCGGCAAGTGAACCCGCTGCAGAGAAGATAATCATCTTATTAATGTCCGTCCTGACAGCATAAAATCCCGTAAGTATCCTGCTGATTGTGTAAATAGCCCAGAAGCTTCCCATAAAAATTCCCGCAGTTTCAGGAGGAACATTTCGTGAGGCTGTAAGCAGAGTATATGCCCAGTTTCCCATGGTGGATTCAAGACCGGCGTAAATAAAGAAAAACAGGATGCTCATGAAAACAGTTTTATTACGGATACTGCTGATTAACGAGGCTGACGTTTTTGTGTCTGTTCGGGATCTCGTTGCCGGTTCTCCTGAGGGATCATCTGCATTATTCTGTTTTCTTCGGGCGATAAAATGAATGACGGCAAGGATACTCTGAACAGTAATAACGAAAATATACCCGGCTCTCCAGGTATGGAGTCCGGTTATGGAATATGTCATGACCAGGGGCCCAAGAGTGATTCCGATGCCGTAACAGGCGTGCAGCCACTGAGTAACCCTTGCGCTGTATCGTGCGGCAAGGTGCGCACTTATCACAGAAGATATAATTCCGTTGCCGCTGCCGTTAATAACCCCCAGAAAAACAATAACCCACCATGACGGTGAAATAATATACCCCGTAAAACCGGACGCAATCATGGAACAGCCTGCGGTGATAAGATATTTGCGAGGGAATTTTGAGATGAGCCTGCCTGAAAAAAAGCCAGCTGTAAGGTATCCCGTCATACCGGAAAATAACAGCATCCCCAGAGCATCAACCGGGAGGCCAAATTCATTCCGTATTGATGGCCAGGCTACACTGATCTGTCCGTCGGTGATTCCTATCGAAATAAAGACCGCATAAGAAAGCAGTACATCAGACAGTTTTCTCTCACTGTCAGGGTTATTAAAGAGTTTTTTCCTGTAGTTCATCTCTGCAAAAGTAAATCCGGGAAAAAGTTAAAGCTGTACTTCAATTATATTATTATTTGTGATAAGCTTGTATTAATGCGCCTATTGAAGGAGGCTTATAAGTAAAAATACATTCATAACTCTTGAATTATGAAATAAAATTGATTACGTTACATTTCACTTCAAAATATTTGGTGAAGCTATGAAACTGCTTGTTTCATTCGTGGTTTTAACCACCGTGCTTTTTTACGCCATAGAAACACTTCTTCATGATGTCGTGATAGCCGGGTTCACATCAGTAACGGTTGCACTGGTATATAATCTGCTCGCATCGGCCCTGACAGCAAAAAAAATTATTGCTCACGGAAAGAAAGGACTCTTCCTGATACTTGCAGGGGCAGGAATTACCGGACATTTTCTGGCAAACAACCTTCATTTTGACACACTGCATGCCAAGACCGGTTATATTAAAGCAAACAGGCATTTAACTTCGGTCACTGCAATGCACTTATCAGTCAAGTATGCGGCAGAAAAAATAATCAACAGGATAAATGAAGAAAAAAAAGCGGGTAAAACACCTGAAATCCCGAAGATTGTTTTTTCTCTGTTTTCCCGGAATAAATCAGGAATGCTTGCACCAATTCAGGAGATGCAGTATGATACTCAAAAGGATGGCAGGCTGCTTCCTCTGTACTCCGGGAATTATACAACCGGTGAATTTCATATCGTGGCAATTGACCCCGGAGGCTGGGGGCTGAATCCTGAATACAGAAACAGAAATTTCGATACGGGAAAACCGGAATATGAAGCAGTAATCACTATGGATAATATAAAATTCAGAGTGCTCAACTGATATGGATAAAGAAATTGAAATAAAGGAAAAGTTCATTCCGAAGAGTGCTTTCACCAGATGGCTGGTGATTTTTACGGGTGGGGTATTGATTCTTGCGGTTGGAGATTTTTTTGTCGGAATTGGTATTTTCCCCTCGATTCAGATGCTCTCGGGGTTTGCAATTGAGCACACCGGCGGTACGTTCCAGTCATCTGCAGGTGATGCGCAAAGCCTGGATCTAGTTATAAAATTTCTGATAAGACTTGTGCTTGTTTTTCTGCTGGTGCCTTCTCTTTTTTATTACTCGCTCGGCAAATGGGCAGATTTTAACAGCGGGGATTTGCGGAACGGTAAACTGAAAGACGCCTATGCCGGCTTGGTACTGACTTTTGTTTTTATGGTCACACTGACTTATATGGGGTGGGTAGACTTCTTTACATCAGAAAGAACGGGTAAAGATTTCATTAATAAAATGTTCATTGATTACGCTGAAAACTCGCTTATGGTAAGTCTCCAGGAAAAGGGTCTTGAATTAAGAATGAAAACAGGTGGTGATTTAACCGTACTGGCCTCAATGACCGGGAATAAACTTAACACTGATATGACCGGGAAGATTCTCAGGCATCCTGAAACTGTTTCAGTATTTTATGAGAGAAACGATATTCCCCACAGTTATGACTTTATTCTGGAAAATGCAGGAAATGATACCACTTGGCATCTTACAGTGGTCTATGATATCAAAAGCAAAAACCCCGGCTTCACTAATGCAGACGGGAAAAAAGGCTTCATCCAGAAAACGCTGGAAATTACACCTTCAGGACAAAGGAT
>CAYPMQ010000275.1:0-4737 GCA_964411625.1 uncultured Ignavibacteriaceae bacterium | reverse complement strand
CTGATGTACTTCCTGCCTGATTACATGAGCAGTTTCTTGATTACCACCGGATTTAATGCTATCCTGACAGCCTTTGCACTCGGAGGCAGCCTTGTGCTCCCTTCAAGAAAAAGCCTTATGCTGGTGGTAATATCAACGCTTCTTGTGGTTATAATGTACGGATTTTTTTACAGGCTCCTCCACTCAACTTATCTGCCGGTGCTTGTTCTTCCGTTTAATTTTATTGTACTCACAACCATTTATTCACTTAAATTCAGACAGGATACCACAGATCTCGTTCTGCTCTACTTTAAACCCGGCTCACCCGAAGAAAACCTTTACCACCATAACACCCGTAAAAAACGCTTCGATAGATTTAAATACTATATTGCCGAGCTTCCGGTCTGGGGTGAGTGGTATGTATCACAGGCTTTTGAAGGTGAACACACTCATAAAAATGAATGGAAATATGCCTGGGATTTTATCATCAAAGACAACGACGATCTGGAATACTCAGACAAGGGTTATGAACTTCAGGATTATTACTGTTATAAGCTCCCGGTTGTTGCAACTCTTGACGGAAAGGTGGTGAAGGTTGTTGACGGCATTCCCGATAATAAACCCGGCGAAATTAATATCGAGAAGAACTGGGGCAACACTGTTATTATTGATCATTATGAGGGTCTTTATTCCGCCGTTTCTCATCTTGTTCCGGGCAGTATCAAGGTCAAAGAAGGCGATATGGTTAAGAAAGGTGACGTCATAGGTTCATGCGGAAACAGCGGAAGATCGCCTTACCCCCATATCCATTTCCAGTTTCAGTTAAACAACAAGGTGGGCGATTACACCTATAAATTCCCGATTGCCCATTTTATTGAAAATGATAACGGAAAATACAGATTAAGAACTTTTGATTATCCTGGGCTCGGCACCAGGATTCAGAATGTTGTAACCCACAAAACCATAAGAGGAGCTTTTGATTTTTCAATCAATGACGAATTTACCGTTGAGTATGAGCTTAACGGGAAAAAATCCTCAGAGACATGGAAATGCATGATTAATATACTCAATCAGAAGTATCTGGAAAATGACAATGGTGATATCGCATCAATTTATCCGACTGAAAAAATATTTTATCTTTCAAATTACACAGGTATAAAGAACTCGGCGCTGTATTACTTCTTTCTTGCTGCCTATGAGATTCCCCTCACCTATCATGAAAATCTCAGTTGGGAAAGCCAGTACAGTTACTCACTCATGCCGGTTTCAATGCAGAGATACCTTACAGAATTTTTCCTGTTCCTGGGCACACCTGTTAATGCTGCGGGCAGTTTTCGTTACAAGGAAAGATTCGAAAATGATAATTCTTTCAGAATAATCAATGAAATAAATATCAAAGGAAATGGCATTTTCAGTTTTATAGACAATAAAATCTTTTGCGGGCTTAATATCAGTGAAGATGGTGTCATTGATCACATAATAGTTACCGGGAAAGGAATAGATTTTAAAACAACAAAAATTGAATATAAAAGGAAGGCATTACAATGAAAACCTTTTTATCTCTCTCTATGCTCTCAATAATTTTTATCGTTTCAATTATCACTTTTAACGTGACGTCACAGGAAAACGATAATATTGTAAAAGCTTTCAACAGATCAGTTAATTTTGAAGCTGATAAAAACTACTCTTCCGCAATTTCTGAACTCGAGAAATTCAGCAAAGAGGGTGAGAAAATCTATTTGTTTAATCTCAGAATGGGCTGGTTAAAATATAACACTGCCGATTATGACGGGTCAATTAAATATTACAGCAAGGCCGTTGAGCTGAATCCTGAAAGTCCTGAGCCTTTGCTCGGCCTAAGGCTCCCTTATGCCGCGCGCAATGAATGGAGCGAGGTTAAGAATATCTATAACAAAATAATCGGCATTGATCCCAACAACTACGAGGCAAATCTCAGGCTCGGTCAGATCGCCCTGAATGAAAATCTGCAGTCGGCAAAGAACTACCTCGAAAAAGCATATACCATATCTCCCTCTCAGTATGAAGCTAATCTTTCGCTGGGTTACACTTATTATTATCTTGGCAATTCAGCAAAAGCAAGAGAACATCTTAATAACGCTCTTATGGTTTCTGAAAATGATTCACTTGCTCAGGCAGGACTAAAGCTTCTAAAATGAAAAAAATATTATTTCTCTCTCTGATTATTTTTTCGGGCTCCTTTACCTTTGCCGATTCAACTTATGTGTATGCTTCTTATTTTTATACATACGGTGATTTTTCAAATAAAGGGACATCTGATGATCACGGAGCTTATCTGACCACAGTATTGGGTTATACCAACATTCTCTCCGTCTCATTCAGCAGAATTAACCGCGATGATAAAGACTGGCTTTATGAACAGAATACCTTTTTTGCAGGATACACAAAAGTTTTGTTTCCTCTTTATCTGAAAGCGAATATCGGTTATATAAACGGTAAATTTGATTATAAGCCCTACACTTACCGGTATAAAGATAAGACTAATCTGGTTAACCTTGGGGCGGTTTATTATGTCCCTTACTTTTATCTGAGTGCCGGTGCTACATATCTTAATGTTGACGGATTAAAACCCGTTGATGTGTATAATGGTATTTTCAGGGTTGATTTCGTGCCGGGCTGGTTCTTCTCTCTTTCATTTGCACCGGAATATACTAATATCAGCGACGGCAGATCAATGATCGGTATGAATATGAAATTCAACTGGATGGTTAACAGTAATCTCATATTACACGGTTCGGTTTTTGCCGGTGAAAGAGCTTATCACTTTGATAGTGACCTCTTCACTATATATAATCAGGACGAAACACAAACGCTCCTCCTTTCGGGTACTCTTGAACACAGGCTTTTTGACTCTGTTGCACTTCAATTATCATATCAGTACAATGACTTCACCAATTATCAGGTAAACTATTATATTGCGGGTATAAAAACGAATTTTACGTTCTGATTTTTAACCACATAAACACTGATCGCCCCTGATGAAAAAAGTTTTAATTACAGGAGCCGCCGGATTTCTCGGCAGCTATCTTTACAGGATTGCCCTGAAAAAGGGCTTCAGCGCTTCAGGAACATATAACAACACTCCCGGCATACAAGGTCTTATCAGATGTGATCTTACAGATCAGAACAGGGTAAATGAACTTGTCCTCAGCTTAAGACCCGATGTTATTGTGCACGCCGCTGCAATTTCCAAAGTATCTGATACAGTACCGTATCATCATTATCATCAGAATAATACTTCCGCAACCAAATTTCTCGCCCGCGCTGCACTTCAGACCGGATGCCGCCTTATCTATATTTCGACTGACCTTGTTTACGACGGAACACCCGGTTTCCTCAGAAAAGAAGATTACAAACTTTTACCGGCTTCCTCTTATGCGCTGACAAAACTTGAAGGTGAAAGCGCTGTAAAAGATGTTCTCCCGCCCGAGATGTATCTTATTTTAAGGGCATCGCTGATGTACGGGTTTGGCGGAGTAAATTTTTTTGAGAACTCTGTTAATAATTTACTGGCGGGCAGGTCAGTGAATTTGTTTACAGACCAGTACAGAACCCCTCTTTACGGTAAGAACGCCGCAGAAATCATACTTCAACTGGCCGCAGAAGGGATTACAGGAATAACCCTTAATATGGGTGGGGATGAGAGGATTTCAAGGTTTGACTTTATGAATAGATTTGCCGTAATGGCGGGAATAAGTCAGGAACTGCTTAATCCTGTTCTGATGGCGTCCGTTCCAATACCTCAGGTGGCTGATGTATCAATGGATATCACTGCTCTTAAAGCAGCCGGAGCCGGGATCCAATCTTTTGATGAAACTTTTAATGATATTGTTACATTCTTAAGAAATCAGGGGAAATTATGATGACAGATAAACACAATCAGCTTCTTGGCGCTCATACATCCACTCAGGGAGGCGTGGCTGCTGCGGTTGACCTTGCACAAAAGCTCGGTTTTACTGCAATGCAGATATTCACAAAAAACAATAACCGCTGGGAGGGAAAACCGCTTACCGGGGGAGAAATAGCGCTTTATAAAGAAAAACTTTCTGCCTCGGGAATTAAATATGTGGTTTCTCATGATTCATACCTTATTAATCTCTGTGCCCCCGATCCGCTTATGCTCGATAAATCAAGGCATGCGTTTGTTGATGAACTGCAGAGATGCGAGCTGCTCGGTATTCCCCACCTGAATTTCCATCCCGGTGCGCACCTCGGAAAGGGTGAGGAGGAAGGCATAAGAGTCATTGCCGAATCCCTCAATCAGGCACATGATAAAACCCCAGGGTTTAAGGTTAAGAGTATGCTTGAGGTTACAGCTGGGCAGGGATCTGCCATCGGATATAAGTTTGAACATATCCGTGATATTATTGATCAGGTTGAAGATAAATCGAGAATGGCTGTCTGTATTGATACCGCCCATCTTTATGCTGCAGGCTATGATATTTCAGAAGATTATGAGAACGTGATCAGACAATTTGATGAAATAATCGGTCTCGGATATCTGCAGTGTTTTCATTTTAATGACTCGAAAAAGGCACTCGGTTCAAGAGTGGACCGTCATGAACACATCGGCAAAGGCACTATCGGGGTAAAAGGTTTTGCAAATATTCTGAATGATAAGAGACTTCTGCACATACCCAAGGTACTTGAAACCCCGAAAGGAAGAGAACAGCTTGAGGATCTGGAAAATCTGCAAGTGTTAAAGGGGCTTATAGTGTA
>CAYPMQ010000274.1:0-4741 GCA_964411625.1 uncultured Ignavibacteriaceae bacterium | reverse complement strand
ATTTAAACCATTAAGATAAAGATTAACAGGAATATTTTCAGCGTAAAAAGAGGAACTATATAATAAACTGATCAGAAATAGAAGTAAGATAAAAGTTTGATTTATGAGTGTGCTTTTCCGCTCTTTTTGCGTGAATTAAATCTGCATCTATACGGATGAAAAAAAAATCTTCTAATAAAGAGACAGAAAAAAAAATGCGGAACAAAACCGTGCTCCGCATTAATAGTGTTTACAGAAAAAATTTTCAGAGATTCCAGATCCGGTTTTCAACAACTGATGTAACCTCGTTCAGGATCAGCTCAGCTTCCTCCATGATTTTTTTACACACAAGCTTTGTTTCCTCCTTGTAAACTGGATCCTTGATCCCTTTAAGATTAATCAGCACGTTATAAATGCCGCCCTTAACTCCTGTAAAAGCAGAAACGGCACCCACACCAACATCAGTTATTGAATTGGGATTTCCGAGTTTAACAACAAAACGTGTCTGTTTCAAAGCGTTAAGTGACTGTCTGGCTGTATTCATAGGCACTTCTATTGCCTTTTTGAGTCCTGCCTCCATTGCTGCCGATCTTTTTTGTTTCTCTTCTTCAGTTGATTTAGGCATTCTGAGCGCATCCATATATGAATTGAAAGCCTGAGTATCAAGATCAACACTTCTGATCAGATCCTGCTGAATCTTCTGACATTCAACTGCTGCATTGTTAAGAGCGGCATCACTCTCATTGTCAGATTTTTTATATGCCGTCAGGTTCGAGACCATTGAGCATAGCCCTGCGCCCAGAGCTCCTGAAAGTGCGGCTATTGAACCTCCGCCGGGGGCGGGTGTTTCACGCGAGACTTCATCCGCAAAATCAGTCACTTTCATCTCCACGAGAGCTTTAGGATCATTTTTCGGAATCCCAAGCACCCTTTCATCAATGTTAAAACTGCTGACATCATTAAGCTGAAGTGACTGTACGGCAGTTTTAAGCACATCACGCCACGGTATTCCGGTGCATCTGCCCTGTTTTGCAAGGTAATAAATACCCGTCTGATAAAGTGCATCAAACGGAACCATTCCCACAATTTCACTGCCCGTAACAACAAGACCTCTTGCCTCCGCCATTCTTCTTGTTTCATCAAGCACATGATGCATTGATGTGACTTTATAATTTGTCAGATTTATGGAGATCTGTACGCGGTCATACTCAGGCACAGCCCAGCCTATTGCTTTGCAGAACTTGAATTTACCCGGAATCTTAACACTTTCACCCTCGGGTTTGTCAGGATCAATATTATTGAGCACCAGAAGTTCTTTCAGGTCATAGCCAAATTTTGTTTTACAATATTCAATGGTTTCCTTGATCGTTTTGCCGATGAAGTCATCAAGTCCGGTTGGGTATGAGCCGGTTTCATATTTCAGGATTTCTTCACTTTTATTGTAAAATTTTGCTTCGCCGTTTTGTTTTCGTGCTGAGCGCCCTTTCTCTCTGAGTTCAAATGCAATATCAGTAGCGTATCTTACTTCCCTTGTATTCAGGCTTATATTGTATGCTATGAGAAATTCCCTGACACCAATAACGGTTGCCCCTGCCTTTGAATTAAATTCAACGGGCCCGTAATCAGGTTTCCACTCAGGTTTCTTCATTTTCTCCTGAAGCCCTTCGTATTCTCCTGCCCTTATTATCGCAAGGTTTGACCTCTCAGGTGAGGAGGCAGATTTTTCATAAAGATAAACAGGAATACCAAGTTCTTCACCTACTCTTCCTGCAACCTCACGAGAAAGTTTTATTGCCTCTTCTTCACTGACTCCCGCAACAGGTATAAAAGGACAAACATCTGTTGCACCCATACGGGGATGTGATCCCTTATGAACAGACATATCAATAAGCTGGGCAGCCTTTCTGATGCCTCTGAAAGCAGCCTCTCCAACTGCTTCAGGTGAACCTGTGAAAGTGACCACAGTGCGGTTCATATCCGCTCCGGGATCAACGTTTAATAAATTTACTCCTTCAACACTCGTTATTGCATCAGTAATCTGTTTAATTATTTCAGGGTTTCTTCCCTCTGAAAAATTGGGAACGCATTCTATAATTTTTTCAGGCATCATTTCCTCAGTAAAATTTTATTCTGTATTTAAAATTACTCCTAATCTTCAGCATAATCAAAATTGAAAATTCAGCAATCGGATGCAATGTATTACAATTGTTTTTTATTGCCCGAATAACATTTACTGATCATAAATTTCTCAAAAGAATATAATTCAGCCCCCGGCTTACATTACGGAGGGTAAAATAATAATTTGCCGCCATTTTGCTTCGGCTGGTTTATGCGATTTTACTCAGGTTTTAATGCATTGTATTGAGACGGGGAAATCTATTATGATAAAGGAAGTCAGACCGGAAATCATATTCACCCTTGAGGGTTCTGATCTGATTGTTGAAATTACCGGCACAGTTCTTCTTTCTGCCCTGTTAATTAATTATTGCGTTGACGGGATTTCAGAATCTCCCTGAATATATTCTCGCTTTATTTGTATTTTCAGGACAAACCGGATTCTTTTTGCAGTAAACATGTTATTTTGACTCTGCCTGCAATTTCTGTTATTCTTTCTTTATTGTTGACTTTGATAAGGAGTTTTCCGCATAATTTTAATTATTCCGTTAAGATCACCTCAGAAAATTCAGAGTTTCAGTACAGACTTGCGGTAAAAATGATCAGAATAATCAAGATTCTGATCAAATTTGAATTCCCTGCACCTAAAATCCGTTATTACTTTCCACTCTGACTGTTGCGGGTACGTCATGGTACTGCTATTATCCGGTCTTTTCAGGTCAGCAAAATACAGAAAGTCAGCGTGCTAAAGCATCCGGAATCCGTTTTCAGGAAAGCCCGAGTTCTTTCTTTACAAGACTTATTTCCTGCTTAAGTGATTCAACTTCCAGTTTAAGTTGCCCCACTTCTTCTTCAAGAGGATTCTTGAAAACTGTTTGAGCATTCCCGTCGTTCTTACTTAGCTCCGGGCTGCCGTAAAACATGTGAATGTATTTTCTGCTTCTGCCGTGAGTTCCCGGTACCATAGCAACGAGCGGATCGGGTTTATTCATCATGTTCACTATTTCAGCTTCAACATCATCAATTTCGGTGAAAGCATGAATTCTCTCACAACGGGATTTAATTTCCCCTGCTGTCTGCTCACCCCTTAACATCAGAACGGTAAGAATTGCTGCCTCGGGCTGAGTCAGGGATAATCTTCCGGTAAGGAATTCCTTGTATTTAACGACTTTCATCCCTGCGCCGGATACCTTCGTAACAAGTCTTTTTTCATTGAGATTTTCAACACATGCTTCAATGGTCTGTTCACTGTAACCGGTCACCGGATCACGGCTGCTTTTCTGATTGCATGCAGTAGTAAGACTATTCAGACTGAGCGGATAATATTCCGGAGTTGCATATTTTTTTTCGAGTAAGGAACCAAGTACCCTTACTTCAACCGGTGATAGTAACATAAGTACTTCCTGCTAAATTTTACGTTTAACCGAAGGCTTGTGCCTGATTATTTCAACTTTTTCTATCGTGATAATACCGCCGCAGCCGCATTCTTCTATAATTGAGTTGGCGAGGGGCAGAAATTCCCCTGTTTTTTCTTCTGTATCCACAATTTCAACAACCACAGGAAGATCTTCCGAAAGGCGCAGTATTTTAGAAGTATGAATCATGCTGCTGCTTCCATACCCCATTAGCCCCTTGGTAACTGTTGCACCGGCAAGTCCTGATTCCTTTGCTGCCATAACAATTTTTTCAAATAAGGGGACTCCATGCAGAAGGTCACTCTCTCCAAGGAAGATTCTTACAAGTCTGGCAGATCCTGAAAGTTCCATAGATTATCCTGAAATCATTTAGATAATAACCAGGCAAAATATATTGCCACAATTGTTGTGATAAGATTAAGCAGAATGTTGCCCCCCGCAAGCATGTATTCACGGTCCCGAAGGAGATAAAACGTCTCAAGTGAAAACGTTGAAAAGGTGGTAAAACCACCGCAGAATCCCACAGTAAGGAACAGTCTGAATTCTTTTCCTATCAGTTCTTTTTCAGCAAAGTGAAAAATTATCAACCCAAGAATAAAACTACCCAGAAGATTAACAGCAAAGGTTCCATAAGGGAAAATAGGACCGGTATACCGGTGTACAAATCCCGAGAGCCAGAACCTCATCACTCCGCCTAATCCCGCTCCTAAAAATACTGATAAATAGAGAGTCAATTTTAATATTAATTTGTAACTGAATTATCACTGCAAAAATAGGAAATATAAGCCGCAATTCCTCAAAACAAGTTTGGAATTCTGTTTTGCAAACCCGGAATTGTGTTTAAGCTGATAATTAACAAAAATCACAGATGAAGTGAAGATTTATAGAAGCACTGTTGTAAAATTTCCAGTCTTTTCTGAACAGACCAGACATGGGGGGTAGAAAGGTGAACCCGAAGAGTCAGGAGTACAGAAATCTCACTCCGGAATTTCATCTATCTTTTCAATTATAACTTATTAATTACGGATTAAAGTTACAAGGGCTGCATTCAGGCAGCCCTCAAACCCTGAAGCGCTTATCGTTCCGTGATTATCTCTGCGTTCCGACCATATCATATTCAGAATCATTTTTATGCTGCTGATAAACCGCAAGAAACATCCTTTTCACTTCGGCGTTTTCCTGTGCTGTTGCAAAGTCTTTTAATTTGTTAAGCAGCTCATCATTATCGATTC
>CAYPMQ010000273.1:0-4753 GCA_964411625.1 uncultured Ignavibacteriaceae bacterium | reverse complement strand
GTCAGAGCAAGCCGCATCAATTCTCCAAGCCCCCTGTTGTTATAGATTGGATTTTCGATATTGATGAAAACTATTTTTGTGGGAGAAATATTATTCTCAATAAGAGTCTCAACCGAGTGCTGCATAAGAACGGTCTTACCCACCCGCCGAGGACCCATCAGTACAACCGCCCGCTTTACATCAGTCTCTTCAACGAGTTTGTGAAAAGACTCAAAATAAGGTCTTTTTTTCAGACCGGAGTAAAACTCCTCGGTCTTACCAGTAATCCACCAGGGGTTCTCAAACTGAGGGCGCTCTGCTATCAGTTTTCCGGATATTGCTTTTATTTGTACTTTTTTTGACATAACAGTGCAAATACAACAAAATAAGATAGATTAAAATGTATTATTTGTGCAGTATTGCATTAATAATATAATATCACAGAAATTTATCTGTTATAAGTGCAAAACTCAGGGATTTGATAAAAATCTGAAGCAAATCTAAAGGGGAATGTTTCGGTGCCAGCCGGGTAAACACAGTAATGCTTCTGCCTGAATATACCGGTCTATATAAAAGATATAAAAAGGATTTTCAGCAAAAGTACAGGAAGCAAGAAAACTGAAATATCTGTGGTACCTCACAAGAATCAAAAACTTAACGAATAAAACTGAAATAAACGCCTGATTTATCATCAGAGAATTGTACGAAGTTCATTTGCGGAGGCGGGATAATTTATTAACATCAGCCCGATCTATTTCACGATCAGTTGCAGTCTTGTTTTTGATCAGATCTTCCAGTGAGATAAGATTAATTCTCAGATCTTCCAAAATAATGAAATTTTTACGTTTATAAGCTTCTTCAAAATCAACATCATCAATATCCGTGATAATATCAATTCTGATTGGAGGTACACCTAGTTGAATAACAGATTGAGGCTTTATAAAATCATCTTTTGTTAAATTCAAGGAAGAAAATCCAAATTCAGCCATTGCCTCAAGAATTAAATCAATATTCCCGGGTTCTCTGCTTATCCAGATGTCAATATCCCCGGTATTACGAGGTAAACCATGGAAAGCAACAGCATATCCGCCAACAAGCAGGTATCTAATCTTTTTTTCTTGTAGTAACTGTAACCACTCTTTGAAGTCGTCGGGGAACATCAGGGTGTAAATCCAAATATTGTTGAACAAGGAATGTTACCGCTTCAAGCCGTTCAGCAGGCGATTTGGTCTGCCAGAAGAGGATGTCATCCGTTTCCTGCTGAGCCCGTGTGGTGACCTTTACTATTCTTTCTATCTTATAATTTTTCATAGCAATAAAATAATCATGACATATCTGAATTCAAAAATAAGAGAGCAAAAACTTTCATCCGGAAAGTCTGCCCTGCCATTTGTGTGAATTTCTCCAGCCTGCCTGACTTTCATAATCGACAAAGTAAATTTTCAGATCAGCCTGACTCTCGTACTTTACAAAGCAAATCTTTATATCAGCCTGACTTTCGTATTTAACATAATGCCAGATTTCATCTTTACTGTCTGCCTGGCTGGCATATTTAGCAACGTACACTTTCAGATCAGCCTGACTCTCGTACTTTGCAACATATACTTTTATATCAGCCTGACTTTCGTATTTGGTGATATAAATATTACCTGCAATTGCATTGAATGTGATAATGAGAATAAGATATATTAATTTCATAGTTTTACTCCTTGGTGAAATCTGAACCGTTCACTCATCATTAATTTTTTTAATATAGCGTTTAATCCGAAGCGATACTGAGCCGCTTTTCATGAGCCTCTTTATATCATCCAGGTGTTTGTAAGCAGCAGTTTCGCCTGCTTTAATAATTTCCTCAGATCTGGAGAAGTCTGTCCATGAAAGATGCTTTACATCCGGGGTAATCACAATATCAGCTTCCTTAAGTCTGAGCCTTGAAAGGTGATGTGAAGAGACAGCCTCGGTTCTGAACATTACGTCATAAACATTTTTTGGTTCAGAAGCTGATTTCAGATCATGGGAGACGTCAACGGCTATAACCCGATCCGCACCAAGCGCACGTACCTTGGCGGCCGGAATTGTATCAGTGGCACTGCCGTCAATAAGGAGATACCCGTCAAGTCTGACCGGTGGAAATATGCCCGGAACGGTTGAACTGGCCCTTACAGCTTCCCGCAGGCTGCCTGATCGAATATTAATTTCGGACCCGGATAAAAGATCTGTGGCCACGGCAGAATATTTAATTCTGAATTTTTCGATGGAAACATCAGGAAGGATATTGAAGATCTCATCAGCCTGACTCATTTCGAAATATGATATACGTTCAAGAGCCATAACAGCTTTTATTCTTTGCCCCAGATAATCAAGGAACTGTTCGAAATAGTTTTTAGCATTGTTCCTGTTATACCCCTCAAGCTTGTCAAATCCGAGTGCTCTGAAAACAGGATTTTTAATCGCCTCAAGAATAAATTCTTCCACCTTTTTGGAGTCACCATAATATGCATATAAACCGCCGATAAGTGAACCTATGCTGCATCCTGCAATAGCGCGTGGTTTTATGCCCTCGTTTTCAAGCACCCTCAGAACTCCGATGTGTGCCAGCCCTCTGGCACCTCCGCCTCCAAGAGCAAGTCCCGGTTTTGACATGGTTTTATTATTTTTAATAGTTGTAAATTTAAACTTCAAATTAACGATTTACTCAAGGTCAGTCAATAATGAACATACAGATATTCGGGACTAAAAAATGTGCCGATACCAGAAAAGCGGAAAGATTTTTCAAAGAAAGGCGAATCCGGTTTCATTACAGGGATCTGTCAGAGAAGGGTGTGTCACCCGGGGAGCTTGAAAGTATAAAGCGGGTTTACTCAGTGGCAGATCTGATAGATAACGAAGGGAAGCAGTATCAGAAAAGAAATCTTAAATATATGAGGTTCGATATTGAGGAAGAACTCCTGAATGATGCGCTGCTATTTAAAACCCCGATTGTAAGAAACGGTAAACTGGTAACAGTAGGATATGAACCCGATATCTGGGAGGACTGGATAAAACAGGGCAAATAATCCGGGATCAGGGAGATACAATAAAATATTTCAGCATTGAGAGGAAAAAAATGTTAAATCTCGGATTAATAATCGAAGAAAGAGCCGCAAATATTGGAAATTTCATGATGGGCAGACTGCTGCCTTTCAGACAAAAAAGAATGGTGGGCCCCTTTATTTTTATTGACCACATGGGTTCGGAATAGCAGGTTCCCGGAGAAAATCTTGATGTTGGGCCTCATCCCCATATCGGGCGTTAAACCCTGACATATCTTTTTGAGGGTGCTGTGGTGCATCGTGACAGCACCGGTGTTGAAATGGAAATAAAACCGGGTGCAGGCAACCGGATGACTACAGGAAAGGGCGTGGTTCATTCTGAAAGTAATCCTGAATAGCTGAGGAATATATCAAAGACAATACATGGACTCCGGATCATGGTGGCGCTTCCTGCAGAATACGAACAGACGGAACCCTCATTTACCCACATCCCTTCTGAGCAGATACCTGTGTGGCAGCAGGGCGATGTCACTTTCAGACTTATAGCAGGGGAGGTCATGGGGAGGAAATCTCCCGTTCCGGTTTACTGCCCCATGTATCTGGTTGAGATAAAAACGGAAAAAGGGGGAGAAATCAGTATCGGAAACGAGCTTTTTGGTGAAAGCGGGCTCTATATTCTTGAAGGAGGAATCAGAGAAGCAGGAAATTTTTCGGGCCTAAACAGATTTTAGTGCCAACTAATGCAAAACTTTGCACCTTTGAAATGGAGCCCAAATCCAGTGTTTATATATTCGGGGGAGATCCCTTTCCTGAAGAGCGCTATATATTCCGGAATTTTGTCAATTTTGATAAAAAGCTGATTGCCGGGGCAATTGATGACTGAAAAGAACAACGGTTTCCGAAGATTCCGGGTGAAAAGGGATTTGTTCCGCTCCCGGAGGGGTATTATTTCAAAGCAGATTAAATGCAGGTAAGAGTAGCGTTGGAGTTTACGGCTCCCGCAAGCGGGCAACTTCTATTCAGAAGATCTGAGCAATTGACGGCGGCGGTGCTCCTGAGCCTCTTCAAATGTCTTGAATTTGAAAATACCCTTTTCAATTGAGTGAGGCTTAATTAGGGATGCAGCGAGTTCATAAAAAGCAATAACTCTGCGATAATATTCATCATCGGGTTCCATTACCCAAAGATCACGGCGTGCCTCTTCAAATGTCTTAAACTTTTTTATCATGATTCCTTTTAATTTTATCTTTCAGAAACAGCAGATCATCCTGATCAGCTGCCCGGAAAGTTCTTTCTTTCATTTTGTAAAGAGTCTCAGGGGATGCAATCCTGACTTTGATACCCTTAAACTCAACCTCTTCAAACTTTAAGTCTTCATAACTGAATTTCTCACCAATGTTTGCAATTATATCTATAAAAAAGTCATCAGGAGTTCCATACCTTATTACGGCATAATTATTCAGTTCAGTACCCGTAATTTCTTCAATGCTTTCATCAGCAAAAACCAGACTGAGCGCTTTTCTCAATTTTTGAAGATTCATCTCATCGTTTTTTATGAAAAGATCAATGTCTTCAGTTAACCTGGTAGCGCCATGTAAAACCACGGCAAACCCACCAACAAGGACATAATCCACTTTTTGATCGCTGAGTGACTTAAATACGGCAAAAAATTTATCAGTCAGATTTTGCATTTTATTCAAAAAATAAAAATAAATATACAGACAAAGTTTTTTATCTCAATG
>CAYPMQ010000272.1:0-4755 GCA_964411625.1 uncultured Ignavibacteriaceae bacterium | reverse complement strand
CCCTGTATCCACTGTTTTTCAGGATGAGCTTCAATATATTTTTTAAGAAGCATTTTGAATTCAGAAGTGGATTTTGCCGGCCTCAGATCGAGTCCGTTTAGATATGCACCACCGGCCATGAAGTGAACGTGGTTATCAATGAAGCCGGGCAGCAGAATACGGCCTTCAAGATCAATCACAGCCGCACCGGCACCTGCAATTTTAAGAGCATCAACGGTTGAGCCGGTGAAGATAATCCTGCCGCCTCCGGTTACTACTGCTTCTTTAACTGAAAGTTCAGCATCAACAGTGTAAATTTTTCCGTTAATAAAAGCAGTGACATCTGACTGTGCCGATACAGATACCATAACACTGCTCCAGATAATAAATGTTATAAGGACCTTTTTCATCTTAAAATAATATTTGTTAATGACAGGTTTAAAATAAAAAACCCGGCATCCTAAAGGAAGCCGGGTCTTAAAAAAACTGATGTTTTTTTATTTCATCAGCATCATTTTACGAACTGATGAGTAGTTTTCTCCGTTTTTACCGGTTGCTGTCAATTTATAGATGTAGAGTCCGCTATTGAAAGCAGAAGCATCAAAGTTAACCTGATGGCTGCCGGCGGTAAGTTCTTTGTTAACCAGTGTGGTAACAAGCTGACCCACTGCATCGTAAACCTCAAGAACCACTCTTGAATCTGTTGCAAGAGCGAAATCTATTTTGGTGGAGGGGTTGAACGGATTAGGATAGTTCTGTGAAAGAGCAAACTCAGTGGGAGTGCTTAAATCAACTTCAATTTCATTTGAATATTCAAAAGAACCATCGTAATCAATCTGTTTAAGTCTGTAGATATAAGAACCCGGTTCGGCATTTTTATCAACGAATCTGTAATTCTGAGCTGAAAGTGAGTTACCCAGACCTTCCACGAATCCGATTGCTGCAAATTCGCCGCCCTGAACTTTTCTCTGAATTTCAAATCCGCTGTTATTTGTTTCAGTTGCGGTGGTCCAGTTAAGTTCAACGTTTCTACCGCTGACTTTTGCTGCAAATGAACTCAGCTCAACGGGAATCTGACCGTCAGTAACAAGAATAACCGACCATTTTGCCACGTGACCGGTATCTCCTGTAGCTCTATCCAGGATCTTTAAAATCCAGCTTCCGGCCCAACCGGGACCAGCCAGGGGAGCTAACGGAGTTTCAGGTTTCCATGAACCGGTGAAAGGAGCCTGAGATGAGGTAACACCGGATATAGGAAGTGCGGCGTCATCGTCAAACTGAGTCATGATAAAGTTATCACCGCTTGAGCCTCTGCCGTTAAGGAAACGAAGTGTATCGCCGTTTGGTTTAATAATTGTTGCAACAACATCACCCGCCCAGGTGTGAATCAGTGTGTCTAGTCTGATCATCACTTTCACAACATTAACTTCGGAAGCGCCAATATAAAGGGTGTCATAGTTGATTGAGTTATCACGTATTGTTATCCAGCCGCGTTTAGAGTATTCATTAAAATAGATACCGACCGGTACAGGAGGTGCGTTAACTATCTGTGATCCCAGCCCCAGATCCCATGACTTCACGCCAAAAACATGAATTCCGCCGGGAGGATTAGGAAAATTGAATGCACTGTCAGCACCGGCAATACCGGTAAGTCTGTTTCCGTTAAGAAATACTGTTGTGGAATCAACAACAATGGGCTGTCCGTTATTGCTGGTAGTGGGGTTGGTCCATCTGAGCTCAACTCTGTTAAGACCTTCATTGTATGTAGCAGTAACGTTTGAAGGGTTGGCAGGACCTGCCTGAGTGATATCCACAAAAATTATTTTTCTGTTTGGGGTACCCTGTCTTGCCATAACAGCAATAACTTTACCGGGATACTGAGGGTGATTGTTCATAATTTCAAGGCCGCCTGAAGATGCACCTGTACCATACTGTGCGGTAAGATCATATGTAAGGTTGATTAATCCGGTTGCGGTATCAACTCTTGAAAGCTTAAACATATTGGTTGTGGAAGGTTCTGCATACCAGAGTGCTCCTGAATTCGGATTGTTCAGGTTGTCAAAACCAATTCCGTAAGGAGCTACCGTTGGTGTTCCTACTGATCTTAAAACCGCACCTGTTGAGGCATTTATAAGAAGAAGGGGGTTGGTCGTGAAATTTGTTACATAATAGGCATTTCTTCCGGGTACATAAGCAATACCGCGCTGATTGGATGACTGCCCAGCATTCAGAACAGAATCAACCTTCTGCAGGGTGGTTCTATTCAGACGGTAAATATACCCGCCTTCATGTCCGGCAATAATGTACTGTCCGTCAAAAGCAAGATCTCTGTAACCCCAGCCCGTAGTGGTATTCTGAGGAACCGAGTCAAGCAGTGTGCCGGAGAGACTGTAGCGGTAAAACATATTATCGCTGGCAACAGTGCTTGAAATACCGGCAGAAGAAACGATGACAGTATCTCCAACCACAACAACGCCAAGCACCAGCACGTTTACAGTATTGAAATCATATAATACTGTTCCGTTCATTTCAATGTGGTTCGTATCAAAAATGGATTTCGGATCTTTGGGTGAGTTTCCGCTCTCATCAACAGATATTGATCTTTGTGACCAGGCAGTAGTCATCAGGGCAATAAGCAGAAGAAGAATCATTTTTCGCATAATATATCTCCAATAAGAATAATAAAATTTCATCAGTTATATTATGGCAGCAACCAAATAAACGGGTAGGGGAAAATCCGGCCCCTCTTAAAAAAAGGGGCCTGAAAAAAAATATTACTTGTTGAGAATCATTTTCTTAATATCACTGAAACTGGAGCCGTCTATACCTTTTGCTTCCATTTTGGCAAAATAAACGCCTGACTGTAAACCTGCAGCATTGAAGTTTACATTGTGTGAGCCTGCGGTTAAGTTACCGTTGATTAAGGTTGAGATTTCCTGTCCTAATACGTTGAAAATCTTCATTGTAACTTTTGCATCAACTGCGAGGCTGAAGCTCAGTTTGGTTGAAGGGTTGAACGGGTTAGGATAGTTCTGGTTAAGAGCATATTCATTCGGTCTTAAAACTTCTGTTTCAATAACTGCTGAATATTCTGATGTTCCGTCAAGGTCAATCTGTCTTAATCTGTAGCTGTATGTACCGGGCTGCACGTTTTTATCCTGGTATGAATAGCTGGATGTGTTGGTGGTTGTTCCTTTGCCTGAAACAAACCCTACCTTAGCAAACGTACCGTTAGCAGCTTTTCTTTCAACTTCAAAACCAAGATTGTTTGTTTCTGAAGCAGTTGACCAGTGTAAAGTTACATCATTCTGATTTACTGATGAGTAAAATGTTGCAAATTCAACGGGAACAATTGTGCCGCCTATTTTTACGAGATCCAGGAAGTATGCACCACCTTCGTTAATGTTATCGAGAACCCATGATCTGAATCCTACATAGATGTTTGATCCTGCGGGAACTGAGTTTGGAATTGCATATTTGAGCATTCTCCATCCGGTATCAGGACCAACGGGGAATACCAGGTTAGCTACTGTAACTGTGTAAGCTGCAGCGCTGTTCTGGGTTGTGGTTGAAATTTTGATGTCCATGTTATCAGCATAAGCAGAGCTGTATTTTCTGAGCCAGAACATAATTGAGTCACCTGGCTGAACATTGAGAATCTGGGGAGAAGCCAGCCAATGATCATTGCTTGTAGCAACGTTATCATAGGTTGTGTAAGCCATTTTGGTTCCGGCTTCTGCAGTTGCAGCCGTTGCGGTACCGCCTGACCATCCGGGAATCGGTGTGGTTCCGACACTAATGGTTGTCCATCCGTCACTGCCTGTAACGTTAAATTTAAGCCAGCCGGCCGGAGGAAATGAAGCTCCTTCAAATGATTCATTAATCTGATTATCGCTTTCAGTCCATGGGCCATAAACGAAAACCGGAGAATTATTTGAATTAGTTCTGGTCAGGTTTGTTTTAGATGTGTTCTGGGCTGAAGCTGAAATGCTTAGTCCGAGAACAAGAAGAAGAAATGTAGCGAGGAACTTCTTCATGAGATCTCCTTTTAAGGTGATTGATAGATTTATTTATTTACGATTTTGCTTTCGATTCAAGCGGGCATAATATACCCAAGATTTGTGCTCATTTTACCAAAAATATTTAAAAAATGCAAGAGTTTTCACCTTAAATTATTCCTTAAATTTAGAAAAATAATTAAAATTATATATGACTCAGAATTATCAGATCAGAAAGAAAGCTGCTTTAATATCAATGTGGGGTGGTGTATTTATGCTGTTCTGCAAAATGATGGCTTTTCTGATTACGGGCTCGGCTGCTATATTTTCTGATGCTCTGGAGTCAGTTATACACATTGCAGCAACCGGCATGGCTCTGTTCAGTATAATTTACAGCGCAAAACCTGCTGACAGGAATCATCCTTACGGACACGGTAACATTGAGTATTTTTCTGCTGCAGTTGAAGGATTACTTATCATTTTTGCGGCAATTGGAATTATATACTATGCGGCTGAAGCCCTTATTAATGGAATTGAGCTTAAAAAGCTTGATATCGGTATTTATGTTACTGCGTTTGCGGGGTTATTTAATTTTGCCCTGGGGTTTTATCTTATAAGAATTGGTAAAAAAACAGGCTCTTTAATTCTGGAGGCCGATGGGAAACATATTCTTACTGATTCATACACTTCAATCGGTGTTGTAGGGGGAGTGCTGGTGGTCCTTTATACAGGGCTTGAAATCTTTGACCCCCTTGTGGCGATGGCTGTTGCCACCAAT
>CAYPMQ010000271.1:0-4769 GCA_964411625.1 uncultured Ignavibacteriaceae bacterium | reverse complement strand
TGCTGAACCAGGAACCACGCACTAAGCACCGGGAACTGAATAAAAATCAGACTTCTATCGCATTTATGCCGCTATACCGGGTACTAAGCAGGCCGGCATAAAGAACGCCCGGACTAAATCCTCTGAATCACCCTTTCAAGTCTGGCTGAAATGTCCTTCGCAAAAGGCTCAAGATTATCATTGCCGGTTCCTTTCATGGCAACCTCGGGATTGATTGCAGATACCCAGACGTCACCGTTTTCGTATTCCTGAACAACAACGTTACAGGGCATCATCAGCCCGATATTATCTTCTGCGGAAAGAGCTTTATGTGCAAACGGCGGATTGCAAGCCCCAAGTATCCGGTATTTTCTGAAATCGACATCAATTTTTTTCTTTAGTGTTGCCTGAACATCTATTTCGGTAAGCACTCCAAACCCTTCCTCCTTAAGGAGGGCTGTTACATTCTCAATGGTCTGATCAAAATTCTCTTTGCTTTTGCTTTTGAAATAATATGACATATTAAATTCCTCTCTTTTTTAATGGTTAGATAAGAAATCAGGGTAATGGTTTCGGGTTGATTAAAAACCACTCATCATTAAAAATCACGTATAGTTGAATTTTTCGGAAATGTGTGATAAGTCTGAACCATATTATATTGTTAAACTCCGTAAATACTGAAAGGTAACCCGAAAATGAATCGAAAACCGCTTTTAATGTCATCACTATTGCTCATATTTCTCATCACGGTCCAGGCAAACGGGCAGTACATCTACCGGAATTTTAATAAGGCTTATGAAAAAGGAACAAGGTCAATGGATGGCAGGCCCGGCCCTGATTACTGGCAGAATTATGCTAAATACAAGATCAATGCCTCTGCAGATCCTGCAACGGGTAAAATTTCAGGAAAAATGACGGCAGAGTACATTAACAACTCTCCTGATACTCTTAAAAGAATTGTGATGAGACTTTATCCTGATTTATTCAGGAGGGGAAATGTCCGGCTCCTTCCGGCAAGCCCTGAAGATATCGGGGATGGTATGAATCTCTCTTCTTTTACAATAAACGGAGAAAAGATTGAGATAACGGATCCGGCCAGGGTGACCAGAGCAGATGCCAATATGGATGTGAAGATCAAAAACCATGTTGCCCCGGGCG
The DNA here is from genome assembly GCA_964411625.1 of uncultured Ignavibacteriaceae bacterium. Taxonomy (GTDB): domain Bacteria; phylum Bacteroidota; class Ignavibacteria; order Ignavibacteriales; family Ignavibacteriaceae; genus JABWCA01. Next base: position 3,632 of record CAYPMQ010000271.1, on the reverse strand, counting down.
CTTCAGCAGTTGTTGAAGCCGAATGGGATTTTATAATGCCAACGAAATCTGATATCCGAATCGGGAATTACGGTGATAACATAATGTTTGTCGGTTACTGGTATCCTCAGTTTTCTGTCTATGATGACCTAAGGGGATGGGATGTGCTTGGGTATAACGGTCTGCATGAATTCTACAATGAGTTTGCTGATTTTGATGTAACTATAACTGTTCCGGCAGGAATAATGTTATGGTCAACAGGCGACTTAAAAAACGCCCCGGAAATTTATACAAGGTATATTATAGATAAAGCTGAAAAGGCTTATGATTCTGAAACGCCCGTGAGAATTATTTCGGCTGAAGATATCAGAGAAGGCAAAGTTTTTGTTAATCCCGGCAAGGAATCGGTTTATAAAATTTCAGCAAAGCGGGTGCCTGATTTCGCGTTTGCTGTGAGCGATAAATATGTCTGGGATGCAGTGGGAGTTACGGTTGATGAGAAATCAGGGAGGAGAGCAATGGTTTCCGCCGTTTATGATCAGGATACTAAAGATTACCATGCAGTTTTAGGGCTGGCACAAAGATCGGTTGCTTATTTTTCGACCGACATGCCGGGAGTGCCTTATCCATACACTCACATGACTGTGTTTCAGGGTTCAGGAGGGATGGAGTTCCCTATGATGTGCAATGACGGTCCTTTTGAAGACGGAGGAACCACAACTTATGTTACAAGCCATGAAATTGCACATACTTATTTCCCGTTTATGACGGGTATTGATGAAAAAAGAAACGCATGGATGGATGAAGGGATGGCTGTTTACCTGCCGCTGCTCTTCCAGAGATCAGAAAAAGAATCACCTATGGATTACAGGCTTGCAAACGCATCTGTGCTTGATCGTTTTGCGGGCACCGAGGCGGAGATGCCTCTGTTGGTTCCGTCAAATCAGTTAAACGGATTCACTTATCAGATGCAGGCTTATACCAAAGGCGCTGTGGTAATGGAGATTCTGGAGGCTGAATATGGCCGTGATAAAATGAGAGAGGCGTTCAGGGAATTCATTAAACTCTGGGAAGGAAAACATCCCACTTCCTATGATATGCTTTTTACTTTCAACCGTGTTCTCGGAGATGATTTCACCTGGGTTACAAAACCGTGGTTTGAGGAGTTTGGTTATTCTGATATTGCGGTATCTGATGTAAAGATCAATGACGGTAAAGCTGAGGTTACTCTTGTGAATAACGGGATAAGACCGCTTCATACAATAATCACACTCACTTATGATGACGGTAAAACGGAGATAATCCCCGTAAAACCTTCGGTGCTCAGAGGTAAAGAGAAAGCGGTGCTGACAGTAAAACTGAACGGAAAACTGAAATCACTCCAGACCGGCGATAAAACAATTCATGACGCCAACAGAAAAAACAATGTTTATGAGGTGAAGTAAAATTGGATATTGAACAGATCAGAAATTATCTGCTTTCAAAGAAGGGGGCTGAGGAGAGCCTCCCTTTTGATGAGGATTCACCGGTTTACAAGGCGGGCGGTAAGATTTTTGCAATTCTTAGTCTTACACCTCCCCTTTCCGTTAACCTGAAATGCGATCCCGAAAAAGCAATTGAACTCAGGGAGAGGTATGATTTTATAACTCCGGGTTACCACATGAATAAAAAGCACTGGAATACTGTAAACCTTGACTCCCCCGTATCAATTAAATTATTTAAGGAGTTGGCTGATCACTCTTATGAACTTATATTTGCTTCTCTGCCTCAAAAAATTAAAAACGAAATAAATTCTGCCGAGGAGTGAATTGTATTCCCCAAAACTTAAAAATATAGGCGAGAGCATTTTTGCAAGAATGAGCGCTCTTGCCATAAAACATAATGCCGTAAACCTTTCTCAGGGTTTTCCCGATTTCAGCGTTTCTGAAACCCTGATTGATCTTATCCATACACACATGCAGAAAGGTGCAAACCAGTATGCCCCGATGCCCGGGCTGCCGGCACTTCGTAACGCTCTTTCGGATAAAATAAGCAGCGTTTACGGTTACAGATATGATCCGGATACATCTGTAACAATTACCGCAGGTGCTACACAGGCAATTTTTACCGCCATAAACTGCATCATAAACTCAGGTGATGAAGTTATAGTTTTTGAGCCTGCTTATGATTCTTACATTCCCTCCATTCTGATTGCAGGCGGTACACCCGTGCCTGTATCTCTTAACAGGGAAAATTTCACCATCGACTGGGATTCGGTTGAAAAAGCAGTTACAGGCAGAACAAAGGCAATTGTTCTCAATTCACCGCACAACCCCTGCGGCACCGTTTTCACGGCAGAAGATATCAGCAGACTTCAGAATCTCTGTACACGTTATGATATTTATCTGATCAGTGACGAGGTTTACGAGCACATGGTTTTTGACGGTAACCGGCATCACAGTATTTGTGAGTATCATGATCTTGCGGAAAAGGCTTTTGTGATTTCCTCATTCGGGAAAACTTATCATGCCACAGGCTGGAAAACCGGTTACTGTGCAGCACCTCAACATCTGACAAGGGAGTTCAGGAAGGTTCATCAGTTTGTGACATTTTCAGTGCACACCCCCACGCAGGCGGCTTATGCAGAATTTATGCAGAGTGACAGGTCATATCATGAACTATCGGATTTTTATCAGAAGAAACGTGACCTTCTCAACAGTTTCTTTCAGGATTCCCCGCTTAAATTCATTCCCGCAGAAGGTACTTACTTCCAGATTTTTGATTATTCGGATGTATCCGCTGAGCATGATCTTGAATTTTCCGAACGGCTTACTCGGGAAGCAGGCGTGGCTGTGATACCCCTTTCCCCCTTCTTCTCAGATGATCCCGGTCTTAAATTTATACGGGTCTGTTTCGCAAAAAGAGATGAAGTGATAAGGGAGGGGGCTGAGAGGCTTCTGAGTTATATTAACAACATATGACTGAGGATAAAGAGAAAATATGCCTGAACTGATGATATTTGCAGGATGTAACGGAGCGGGTAAAACCACTGCAGCTAAAGTGTTTTTGCCTGATTTATTTAGTATCATTGAGTTTATTAATGCTGATTATATTGCCTCAGGAATTTCCCTATTCAATCATGAAGCAGCAGCTATTGAGGCTGGCAGAATATTTCTTAAAAGATTTGAAGAGATTGTCTCAAATAACCTTAGCTACGCAATAGAAACCACACTCTCCGGCAAAGGTTATTTATCTTGAGAAATTCAGAAAAATGAAAAATAATGGGTACAAAATTATACTATTTTATTTTTATGTTTCTGATGTTTATATCGCTCTGACCAGAATTGAAAAACGAGTCTTATCAGGCGGACATAATATTCCAGAAGAAACCGTAAAACGACGATACCTAAAAAGTCTGCATAATTTTAATAAATTTTATAAATCTGTTGCAGATGAATGGTATCTTTATGATAATGATACAGGAACAGCCAACTTAAATGCAAAATGTGGAAATAATTCATTGAGTGTAATCAATAAGGAACTATACCATGTCATCTCTGAATTTTGATAAAACAAACAAGTCCGGACAGGAGCTGATTGATGAAGGTGTAAAGTATGTTTTTCTTAGTGTGCTTAATGATGCTATCAGAAACAGGCAAAAAGTAGTTATTAAA
>CAYPMQ010000270.1:0-4793 GCA_964411625.1 uncultured Ignavibacteriaceae bacterium | reverse complement strand
CGCATCATCCGCGTTTCAGAAATTCAAAGTTGGTAACATCGAACATTGTACATCGAACAACCCTTATCCGTGTTCATCCGCTTAAATCCGCATCATCCGCGTTTCAGAAAACCAAAGTTGGTAACATCGAACATTGTACATCGAACAACCCTCATCCGTGTTCATCCGCGTTTCAGAAATTCACAGGTGGCAACCACGCACGAAGCACGAGGCACCCAGCAAAATGCACAATTATTTACATTATTGAATGCCGTTTCGTACATTAGGGATATGATTTTTCAGATTTAAAATCCTATAGCGGGAGGATACAAAAATGGATACGGAAAAGAAAGAAATGCTTAATGAGGAGGTATATTCAACTGAAACGCACCTCATTTACGGTAAAAACATCACTAACAAATGGGATTATTCACACCACGTAACTGCCCCCCTGTCATCATCAGTTATATTCAGATTAGATTCAGTAGAAAGAGGATCAGAAGGATTTATAGAGTTTGCCAATCCTGAAATGGCAGGAAAGGAAACGAATCCAATTTACATTTATGACCGCCTGGGCGAGCCTAATAAAGATATTCTTGAAGAGAATCTTGCATTCATAGAAAAGGGTGAGATGGCTGTTACATTTGCCACGGGAATGGGAGCAATTTCGGCAGTGCTGGGAATTCTGTGCAAGGCAGGCGATGACATTGTTGCGTCAAGAACTCTTTACGGCTGCACATATTCACTGCTTAAGAACTGGTATCCGAGATACAACATAAATACTTTTCACACTGATCTTACTGACCCTGATAATATCAGGGAAAAGATCACCGCAAAGACAAGGGTCATTTATTTTGAGACACCTTGCAACCCTAATCTCGATCTGATTGATATCAGAAATCTCAGAAAGACGGTGGATGAAATCAACATGACCCGTGATAATAAAATTTATATTGTGGTTGATAATACTTTTGCCACCCCTTACTGCCAGAGACCTATTGAGCTTGGCGCCGATTTTGTTGTGCACTCACTTACAAAGGGTATCGGAGGATTTGGTACAGATATGGGCGGTGTGGTGATCGGGCGCAAGGAGTTCCAGGATTCGCTGCTTATGTACCGCAAGGATTTTGGAGGAGTACTCGGAACAAAAGCTGCGTGGACTGTACTGACTTACGGACTTACGACGCTGCACCTCAGAATAGCACGTCAGACGCAGAACGCGATGAAAGCTGCAGAGTTTCTGGAGTCACATCCGAAGGTTGAATTTGTAAATTACCCCGGTCTGCCTTCATTCAGACATTATAAGCTTGCCAGGGAACAGATGAAAAACTTTGAGGGTGAGTTTGCCCCGGGAAGTCTGCTGTTTTTTGGTCTGAAAGCCGATACTCTGGATGAATCAAAGGAAAAAGCAAGAAGGTTTATGAATTTTGCAGCCGGAAACGCTTATACGCTGACACTTGCTGTCAGCCTGGGTCACACAAGAACACTTATTGAGCATCCTGCTACGATGACTCATTCAATGATACCGGTGAATGAACTTCTGAATCACGGAATTCACCCCGGCGGAATCAGGATAGCATTCGGAATAGAAAATCATAATGATATAATCCGTGATCTGGAAAGATCGCTTGAAATAGTATAAAAACATCGATAATTTCTTAAGTAAAGACTGTTTAAATATGAGAATCGGAATACCAAAAGAAACTAAATTTGATGAAAAAAGAGTAGCGCTGACTCCTGCGGGTGTGGATCTGCTTGTAAGAAACGGGCACACCGTTTATATTCAGTCGGGAGCAGGTGATGGCAGCCATTTTTCAGATGAAGCATATAAAACCACCGGCGCCAAGATAATCTATAATGCGGAAGAGCTATATCAGAGATCGGAGCTTATTGCCAAAGTCTCAAAAATCAATGAAGAGGAGCTGAATCTTCTTCAGGAAGATCAGACGGTTTTTTCCTTTCTTCATCTTGCCGTCGGCAACAAAAAAATAATTAATGCATTACTTGAAAAGAAGATAACGGCAGTGGGCTATGAGCTTATAGAAGATGAAGTGGGCCTTCCGATTCTTTATTCAATGAGTGAGATGGCGGGTCAGATAGCAGTACAGGCTGCAGAGAATCTGCTTGAGAGCACCTCACCCGTGGGCAGAGGCGTGCTCCTGGGCGGAATAACGGGAGTAGCTCCCGCTGCGGTAGTAATTCTGGGAGCAGGAACTGTCGGCAGGATAGCAGCGCAGGCAGCGTTAGGCCGCGGAGCACAGGTTATTGTGCTTGACAAGGATCTATATAAATTAAGAAAGCTGGAAGATCAGTTCGCAAAGAGAATAACAACGGTAGTGGCTAATCCTTACACCATATCACGAGGCGTAAAATTTGCCGACGTGCTTATAGGCGCAGTTATGATAAAAGGGGAAAAGGCTCCTCATCTGGTTACTGAAGAGATGGTCAAATCAATGAAAAAAGGAGCGGTAATAATTGACGTATCAATTGACCAGGGGGGATGCGTTGCAACGAGCAGACCAACAACATTGTCAGATCCTTATTACATATCACATGATGTTATTCATTACTGTGTGCCTAATATGACTGCAATTGCAGCAAGAACTGCATCTTTTGGTCTTAACAATTCAGCGGTACCATATATTTCGGCAATTGCGGATAAAGGCATAATGAATGCAATTATGGATGATCAGGGCCTTGCCAAAGGTGTTTGTACAATGAACGGATATTGCACGAGTGAGATTATTGCCGAGACTTTCAGTCTTGAGTATCGTCGTATTCACATTTTTTCACATAATTAAAGTCTGGAAATGACATGGTTGACGAGATTAAAATAAGATCTGACATCGGAAGCGGAATTCTTAAAAACTATAACAGTAAAGTTGTTACGGCAGAACAGGCCGTAAGCGTTATTAAATCAGGTGATACGGTTGCGGTTCATTCAAACTGTGCGTTCCCTACAACACTTATAAATGCACTTGTTCAGAGAAAAGAAGAACTCAGGGATGTAAATCTGATTCACGCTCTTTCTGTGGGCACTCTTCCTTACCTTGCTCCCGGAATGCAGGAACACTTCTGGCATAAATCGTATTTTATGGGCGGTGAAGCAAGAAAAGCTGTTGGTGAGGGCAGGGCTGATTTCATACCCGTTTATCTGTATGAATACCCCATGCTGATCAAGAAAGGTATCGTAAAAGTAAATGTTGCGCTGGTGCATCTTTCACCACCCGATGAGCATGGTTTCTGCAGTTACGGAGTTGAGGTTGGCCTTATCAAAACGGCCGCTGAATTTGCAGACGTAATTATCGCCCAGATTAATCCTAACATGCCAAGGGCACTGGGTGACAGTTTTATTCACATCAGTAAAATAGACTTTATTGTTGAAGTTGAAGATGAAGTATTTGAGCTTCCTCAGGGTGAAAGAGATTTGACTCCCGAAATGTTTAATGCTTATGAAAAAATCGGCAAAAACATAGCGGATATGATTGAAGACGGTTCTACGCTTCAGATGGGTATTGGCGTGATTCCGGATAACGTACTGAAATTCCTCCACACAAAAAGAGATCTCGGCATTCACTCTGAAATGTTCAGTGATGGTATCATTGATCTGGTTGAGAACGGAGTGGTTACAAATAAATATAAAGGAATACATAACAGTAAAATCATTGCCGGATTTATTCTGGGAACAAAGAGACTTTACAAGTTCATAGATAACAACCCTATGATTGAGTTTCACCCGCAGGAATACGTTAATGATCCTTTTGTTATAAGCCAGAATAAAAAGATGGTTGCCATCAATTCAGCTATAGAGGTTGATTTAACCGGTCAGGTTTGTTCTGATTCAATTGGTCCAAGACTATTCTCGGGCTTTGGCGGTCAGGTGGATTTTATACGCGGAGCATCAAGATCTGAAGGCGGTAAACCAATTATAGCCCTCCCTTCAACAACAAAGGATATGAGAATATCCAGGATAACCACACAGCTCAAGCCGGGCGCAGGTGTTGTAACCAACAGGGCTGATGTGCATTATGTCGTAACAGAGTACGGTGTTGCGGATCTCTACGGAAAACCGGTAAGAGAAAGAGTAAAAGCGCTGATAGCTGTTGCTCATCCCAAATTCAGGGAAGAGCTTGAGAAATACGCAAAAGAACAGAAATTCATCTGAGTTCCATGATAGCAGTAATAGGGGATATTCATGGTTGTTATTACAGCCTGCTTCAGCTTCTTGATCTTATTGTTACACGATACGGCGAGATAACCATTATTTCAACCGGGGATCTCGTCGATCGTGGTAAGTACAGTGCCGAAGTTGTTCAGTGCTGTATTGAATGTAACATCATGCCTGTTATGGGTAATCACGATTACATGTTCTGCAGTTATTTTATTGACCGCAGAAGCACAGCCTCGGCAATCTGGAGTCAGAACGGCTCACTGAATACCATCAGATCATACGAAGCCAACAAAACGTACTTAAAAGACCACGTTGAATATATAAAGAATCTTCCCCTGATAATCGTAACCGAAAGAACGGTAATCTCGCATGCAGTAATATCAGAAAGACACCATGAAAAGATGGTTCAGGAGGGGAGAAAGGGAGCTGACGGTATTTCTGATTACTACATGGATAAACTTCTTGATGAAACCGGAATTTTATGGAACAGGGAAATTCTGGCAAATCTGGGTATGCTTCAGGTTGTGGGGCATACACGTCAGAAGGCCGTGAGATATGATAAATTAAGCCACGCGGTTTATATTGATACATCTGCTTTTACAGGCAACAAACTCTCGGCAGTTATTATTGAAGAGGGGAATAT
>CAYPMQ010000269.1:0-4799 GCA_964411625.1 uncultured Ignavibacteriaceae bacterium | reverse complement strand
AATTATTAAAAAAAATCCGTGTTCATCCGTTTCATCCGCTTCATCAGCGTTTCTCTTCACTTATGCTGACTAATAAACCCTTTCACTGCACAAACACATTTTAATAGCTGAATATTTAAGTAAAATTCATGATCGGTTATCGGGAAAAATGCCTGCTCAGAACCCTCTTTGGGTTAATTTAATGTTAAATTCGCCACATATTACCATCTGTGCATCCTTCAGAACTTGACAAAAATTTCAGGAAGTGTTATATTAGCACTCGTCTTTTTTGAGTGCTAATAAAATCATTAAAAATTAATAAAAAACAACAAACTAATTGGAGGTTATAACAATGGCAGCATTAAATCTTCAGCCATTAAGTGACAGAGTGATAGTTAAGCCGCAGGAAGCTAAGGAGCAGACTAAAAGCGGATTATATTTACCCGACACTGCAAAGGAAAAACCGATTGAAGGTGAAATTGTTGCAGTAGGCCCCGGTAAATCAACCGATGACGGCAAAGTAGTTCCGATGACAGTAAAAGTCGGAGATAAAGTTCTTTACGGAAAATACAGCGGAACTGAAGTTTCTGTTGAAGGTACTGAATATTTAATAATGCGCGAAAGCGACATTTTTGCAATTGTAAAATAATTGAAATTAAATTAAAGGAAAGTTAAAATGTCATCTAAAATAATTGAATTTGATGTTGAGGCCCGTGCCAAGCTCAAAAAAGGCGTGGATAAATTGGCTAATGCAGTAAAAGTAACCCTCGGTCCCAAAGGACGCAACGTTATTCTCGAGAAGAAATTTGGTGCTCCCAACGTAACTAAAGACGGTGTTTCAGTAGCTAAAGAAATTGAACTGGAAGATCCCATTGAAAATATGGGCGCTCAGATGGTTAAGGAAGTTGCCTCCAAAACCAGCGATGTTGCCGGTGATGGTACAACCACTGCCACCGTTCTTGCTCAGGCTATTTTCAGAGAAGGCTTAAAGAACGTTACCGCCGGTGCAAACCCGATGGACCTTAAAAGAGGTATTGACCTCGCAGTTGAAAAAGTCGTTGCTGAATTAAAAACCATGAGCCGTGAGATTGATTCAAAAGAAGAGATCGCTCAAGTAGGCACTATTTCAGCTAACAACGAAAAATGGATCGGTGAGAAAATTGCCGAAGCCATGGAAAAAGTTGGAAAAGAAGGCGTTATCACCGTTGAAGAAGCAAAAACAACAGAGTCAGTTCTTGAAGTTGTTGAAGGTATGCAGTTTGACAGAGGTTACCTCTCCCCTTACTTCATCACCGATGCAGATTCAATGGAAGCAGTTCTCGAAGATGCAGCTATACTTATTCATGACAAGAAGATTTCTGCTATGAAAGACCTGCTCCCGATTCTCGAAAAAACTGTTCAGGCAGGCAAACCTCTCTTAATCATTGCTGAAGACGTTGAAGGCGAAGCCCTTGCAACACTGGTTGTTAACAAATTAAGAGGAACACTTAAAGTTGCCGCTGTTAAAGCTCCCGGCTTTGGTGACAGAAGAAAAGCAATGCTCGAAGATATCGCAGTTTTAACCGGTGGTCAGGTTATCTCAGAAGAAAAAGGATTCAAGCTTGAGAATGCAACACTCGGTTACCTTGGAACAGCAAAGAGAGTTGTTATTGATAAAGACAACACCACCATTGTTGAAGGCAAGGGCCGCGACGAGGATATCAAGAAAAGAATCAACGAAATCAAAAATCAAATTGAAAAAACCACTTCTGACTATGACAGAGAAAAACTTCAGGAAAGACTTGCCAAACTTTCAGGCGGTGTTGCCGTTCTGAAAATCGGTGCTTCAACTGAAGTTGAGATGAAAGAAATCAAAGCAAGAGTTGAAGATGCTCTCCATGCCACCAGAGCAGCTGTTGAAGAAGGTATTGTACCCGGCGGCGGTGTTGCACTCGTAAGAGCAGGCAAAGCTCTCGAAAATCTTAAAGGTGCTAACGAAGACCAGACCACTGGTGTACAGATCATCGCGAAAGCTCTCGAAGAGCCCCTCAGACAGATTGTTACTAACTCAGGTCTCGAAGGCTCAGTCATAATCAACAACGTAAAAGCCGGTGAAGGCGATTATGGTTTCAACGCAGCTACTGAAGAATATCAGAACCTTGTTAAAGCCGGTGTTATCGATCCGACTAAAGTTACAAGAACAGCTCTTCAGAATGCAGCATCAGTTGCAGGCTTACTCCTCTCAACTGAAGCAGTTGTTTATGAGAAAAAAGAAAAAGAACCTGCAATGCCGGCTATGCCAAACCCCGGTATGGGCGGAATGGACTATTAATAGTTATCCACTCTATGACTCAGAGGCTGCCCCAAAGGCAGCCTCTTTTATTTTATAGTTCTCCGGCATCTAATCAGATTTTCAGAAAATTAATCAGAAATTACTTCATCAGAAGAAGCTTCTTTGTCTGAATGTAAGCATCACCACCTGACTGGGGCACTGCTTTTATTCTGTAGAGGTACATACCACTCGAAAGATTCATTCCGTCAAAGCTGATTTCATAGTATCCCGGCTGTTTAAACTCACTCATAAGATCGGCAACAACCTCACCGTTTAACGAATAAACCGTAATCTCAACCATTGATTCCATCGGGATGGCAAATCTTATCACTGTACTCGGATTAAACGGATTTGGATAATTCTGATACAGACTGAACTCTGTGGGTCTGCCTGAGAGGTCATCCTTTACTCCTGTTCCCGTCTGCAGAACTGCCATGTTACTGAATGAGTACATCGAATCAATCGTGAATGCAGTTATCTGGTATGTGTAAAGCGTTGTCTGGAGTGCAGTTGAATCAAATGCTTCTGTAACTCCCGCAGATGCCGTGTCAATAATAGTGAACTGATTCGATGACAGGCTGTCACCCAGTTTGCGCCTGATGATAAAGCCTGCCTCATTGGCAGAATTATCAGCCCACTGCAGTCTTACCCTTCCGTTTGAAAGCCATGTTGCCTGCAGTGCAGAGGGTGCTGCCACAGGCTGCTTCTGTGTCATGAAACTAAATACTGCAGAATAAATACCGATTCCGCCGATATTTGCAGCTCTCACTCTCCAGTAATACTTTGTCTTCCAGTTCAGATCCGTTGTCAGATTCTTTACTGTATCTGATACCAGTGAATCGAGCAGAACGATATTCTGGAAATTCTGATCTGATGCAAGTTCAAAACGGTATCTCTCTGCTCTGGAGGCCTTGTTCCACCGGAATGTTGGTCTTACCGGCTGATCTGCCGCATTGTTTGCGGGAGAAACGAGTGTAACCTGAGCCGGTGCTGCAATTATTGTCGTTACCGACCAGCTGCTGCTCCAGTCACCCCAGCCCGCCTGATTCCTCGCTCTTACTCTCCAGTAGTATGTTGTCAGATTGGTAAGACCGTTCACAATGCGCATCGTGTCCGTAAGTGTTGAGTCATTAATCACTGAAGCTGCAAACAATGAATCTGCTGATAGCTGGTAATGATAACCAAGAATTGCCTCAATACGCTCTGCAGGTTTCGTCCATTTGAAAACAAGTCCGTTAACAAGCTGATTCACCGACTGGTTTGCGGGTTCTATCAGATTGCTTGCATACGGATTGCCAAGCGTCTTAAATGTGAATACTGTGCTCCAGTCACTCTCACCACCAATGTTGTAAGCCTTGATCCTCCAGTAATACTGAGTATAATTAGCAAGTACAGGAAGTACTTTTGTTGTATCAGTGATCGTACTGTCATTAACAACCATTGATGTAAAGTTAGCGTCATCAGATACCTGAAGTCTGTACCTTTCTACCCTGAGGCTCTTGTTCCATACTGCCGTAATGGGATTTACGAGTCCCTTGGCATCATTCTGAGGAGAAACAAGAACTGCTGCCGAAGGTCTTTCAATAATGGTTCTGAACTTGATCCACTGGGTGTATTCTCCCCAGCCGGTTTCATTCTGTGCCTTCACTCTCCAGTAGTATTCTGAGAAGTAAGTAAGACCTGAAAGATTCTTCACGGTATCTGTGAGAGTGCTGTCGTTGAAGAAGAATGCACCTGATGCCGTGTCAGTCTTAACCTGCAGCCAGTATCTGAGAATATTCTCACCTCCTGCGGTTACTGCACCTGATGTGAGGGGAAGTCCGCCTTCCTCAATCCTGAGATTGCTTCTGCCTGATGATTCCTCTTCACCTGCTTCGTTTCTGATCTGCTTCTTATTTCCTCCGCCGTTTACCAAAGCCAGAGTCTGTTCTCCGGCCTTTCGCCAGATGAAGGTCAGATTGTTTACCGGGTGGTTAACACTGTTGGCAGCAGGCCGAACCGTGTTTACAATGTTTGGCAGCCCCAAAGTTCTGAAACTCCATACGGAAGAGTAATTGCTTTCACCGCCTATGTTTATCGCTTTTACACGCCAGTAATACTGAGTGTGAATATTGAGCTGTGGAAGCTGTTTCATAGTATCAGTTACATTTCCATCATCGAGGATCAGATTTGTGAAAGCTGCGTTATCAGATAACTGAATCCTGTACCTCTCTGTTCTTTGAGCGCTCCTCCATACTGCAGTCACCGGATTCAAAATTCCCGTTGCATTATTTACGGGGCTTGCTAATACAGGCACAGCGGGAGCGGCTATGATGGTAGTAAATTTGTACCATGCTGAGAATTCACCCCAGCCGTTCTCATTCCGGGCCCTGATCTTCCAGTAGTAGTCAATCAGGTTCCCAAATCCCGTTACAATGGAGGTGGTATCAGTCAGGGTTGTGTCGTTATACTGAATATTCATATTAACCGTATCTGATACGATAAGGAGATTGTAAGCAAGGATACTCTC
>CAYPMQ010000268.1:0-4806 GCA_964411625.1 uncultured Ignavibacteriaceae bacterium | reverse complement strand
CAGTTAATAGTTTCGTTTCTCTCAGAGTTTTCAAGAAATTATACCTACCATAGAGAAATCTCTGATCAGAATATAACTTCCGACTATAAAAAAATTATGAATATTCTGGCTCCGCTTGATAAGTCTGAATCAGAAAGTATCATTAATGAAGTGCTGGTTAATGAGAAGATTTCAGGAGGACTTACACTGCAGTTCAATTTTGAAAGAACATATACTAAAACAGATGCAGTCTCGCTTCTCTTTTATAATGGCTTACTGACTATTGAAGGATCAAGATTTGAACTGCTGACTTATTCGATTCCGAATTATGTGATTAAACAGCTTTACCGGGACTTCTTTAGAGACGAATTAGCTTCGGAAACCAGGATATCATTTGATATGAGAAAACCGGTGAGATAATCTGGGAACTGGCTACACATTGAAGTCCGGAAAGACTCATTGGTTATGTCAAAAAGGTTATACAGAGTTTATCATTCAGGGATCTGGAGAACTCCTGGAAAAGTAGCCTTAAGATTATATTTATGAACATTCTGATGGGAACAAATGCGTATTTTACGAAAAGTATGGTTGAACTAAAGTCCGGGTATGCTGAGATACTGATGAGGCAAACCAGGCATAATACAGGAAAATATGACTACCTTTTTGAGCTCAAATATGTGAAAGATCGTGAAAAGAATAATATTGAAAATATTAAAGCAAGAGGCATGGACTAGGTAAGGAAATACATGGATTTTTTAAATCCGGAAGAAAAAAAGAATCTTCTCTGCTGGCTTGTATTATTCCATGATAATTCAGCGGCGGAGATAATCAGGGTTTAATAAAATCATATTTGTGTGAAAACAAATTCATCAGTAATAGTAAGTGCTTAATTTAGTTATGCGGCTCCATTCTTACTTCTTCTATTCAAAAATTAAAATTTAAGATTGAACGAGGTTATCCTATAAAAAGATATCAATTAATAATGCTAACAGTGCTAAGGATCAATCTAAACTTCTTACTGACAGAATATAATTGCATAAAAATAGTTGATTAGGTTATTATGAGCGTTAAAGTATTAAGTGTAATAAATTATATCTTTACCATAATTAAAATCATTTTGCATACAATCGAATTTCATCTTTATACCGTTGTGTCTTAAATTAATTCCGGATTAAATTTCAGGAAAACATTTTTCATAAAAATTTCAAAACAAAATTATAGTCAGTTTATTTTTTTTTTTGTATAAAGAGATTATCTTGTAATAAGATAGACTTCAGATTCTTTATAATGCAACAAACAATTTTTTGGCGGGAAATTAACATAATCCGGAGGCAATATGTTAATATATGTATACCTTACCACTCAGGTTAGTTCTGATGCAAGAACCCATGCTCTTGAAAGAGAATTGAACACACTCAAAGATAACATCGAAAAAGAACAATCCTTAGCGATACTTGAACACTATCCGGCACCATTCCTTAAAAAGTCTTTTGGAAGATCATTCAGACTCATTGCAGCAAAAACAGTGTTAGAAGAAAATATAACTATAGTTACATTTCTGAGAATATTTTCTAGGAGCAGCAGAGAATATGAAGAATTTATGAATGATTCCGGTTATTTGATACCGTATATTCCTGATGAAAATGATCTGAGAATCTTTGTTAAAGAGAGAAAAGATAAGCCTGCGAAGGTAAGACCTGACATGAATGAAACCGATTCTATGTTCCTGTTTAATGTCTTTGGTCAACAAGATGACGTGAATGAGACAATGATAGTAGAAACACAAAGCTGGGTACGAGCAATAAATTCTGATGGGTACAGACCTTATTTAGCTTCAATCCGGGTGCATCTTGAAAATATATCAACTTCTAATAATAAAGATTCAAATCTGTTAATCACAAAACTGAATGATGGTAATGTGTGGGTACTTACAAAATATTTTTCAGAGCAGAATGTATTTTTATTAATTGCCTTAGCAAAAAGTCAGAAAGAAATTGATGATAATAAATCTAAATTTGAACAAATACTAAAAGCTGAAAAATATAATTCAGAATTAAAACAACTCGCAATTAAAGCCTATCCTCTTTATTTAGTGCTGGACAATGATATTTGGTTCAGTATTGAAAAAGATCATAATGATGATGCCCGTTCAGCTAATCTGGCATTATCGCCGGAAGAATCAGATATTTTAAGGTTTATGAGAAGTGGTGAGAATGGGAAATATCCTCTCTTTATTAATGGTCGGCCGGGCAGTGGCAAATCAACATTACTGCAATACCTGTATGCTGACTATTTGAAGTTCTATCTGACACTTGAAGAAAATTATCTAATTAATCTGAACCCTCCAGTCTATTTAACATATAGTGATGAGTTATTAAAAAATGCAGTGGGTCATGTTAGGAATATTATTCTGAATCATTACAGCAATCTTATCGAAGCAAATAGAGAATTGGCAGAAAAAGTTGAAAATCTGAGATCAATGAAACTTTTTCAGGATTTTTTGCTTGAATTATGCCCGGATGCAAAAATAAAATTTCTGGCATCAAAAAAAATATTATTTAAAGACTTTAAGCTGATTTTTAAAAAATACCGACAAACAATACCGACATTAAACAAGATCACTCCAGAAATCGGATGGCATGTAATCAGGACATACATAAAAGGAATGATGGATGGCGGGAACTATTTTGGGAAAGAAAATTACGAAGAACTGCCACAAAGACGAAAATCAGTTACACAGGAGACATTTGATCTGATTTATGATTATGTGTTTCAATGGTATAACGAGTATCTGAAAGTAAACGGATTTTGGGATGATCAGGATCTTGCAGCATACATCTTGAACGAGGGGGTATTGAGTAAGTATTTTCCTGCTATTTTTTGTGATGAAGCTCAGGACTTTACGAAAATAGAGTTAGCGATCATCAATAAATTATCAATTTATCATCATAAGAAAGTAGATGCATATTGTCTTGATAAAGTCCCTATTGCATTTGCAGGAGATCCGTTTCAGACCTTAAACCCAACAGGCTTTAAATGGGAAAGCGTAAAAGATCTTTTCAGGGAAAGCCTTATTCTGAATAATTCTAATGACAGAGTGAGAACTTTTGACTTCAATTACTGTCCGCTTGCATTTAATTACAGATCAGTGGCAAATGTTGTCAGACTCTGCAATCTGATCCTGCTGCTGCGTTCAAGTATTTTTGAAGACAGGGATGTGAAACCACAGATACCATGGGGCGGAAGTCAGGATTTGTGGCCATATTATTTTAATATTAGTAACGACTGGGTTAAATCAAGTTTCTCCAGCCAGCCGGATATAACATACATCTTGCCATGCGATGAAGGAGAAGAGGAAGAGTATATTAAAAATGATCCGTTTCTGAGTCAGTTAGTTGCGAACAAATCGATCACAAGTGGTGTATTTATGAGTGCTATCGTCTCGAAGGGATTACAGTTCCCCAGGGTTGTGCTTTACAAATTTTCTGAACTGATCAACGGGAAATATAATCTTTCAGATATTTTCAGTCAACTTGGGAACTCCCGGTTTAGTGATCTGACTTTGGAGTACTTCTTTAACAAGTTATATGTTGCTGCCAGCCGACCCATAAAACACCTTTTTATAGTGGAAGAGAGTGATATAACTGAAAATGAATTCTGGGGTTTTGTATATAAACTTAATCATTCATTTTTTATTGCGCATACACAAAATCAGGGCTGGCTAGAAGAACTCAGAACAACTCCCCCTTCGGTTCTTTTGAAGCAGGTACGGGAACACGAGTTTAATATAGAAACCGATAAAGAGAATCCTGAGGAAGTTGCAAACCGGCTCAGGGAGTTTGGCATTTCATCAAGAAATTCATTTTTGCTTAAGCAGGCTGAATCAAGATTTAATCAAATTAATTACTCCAGCACAAAAGCAATTGAATGCGGTGCATATTCAGCTTTGTTTGATTCTGACTATAAAAACGCTGCTGCAAAATTTCTTCAAATCCAGAGATTTAAAGATGTAATAGATTGCTTGTGGGAAATATCTGATTATAAATCAATAGCTGGTTTACCGGCTAATGAATCAGCAGTTTCAAATGATATACGTTTCAATGCATCAGTTTTCATGACACAACATGGACACTCACCTTCAGAACTGATGATGAAAATATCCAGAGAAATACATCAGGATTTAAGTCTGTTAGTTAAATATAATTTCACTTCCATTCTGAATGAAGTGATTGAACGCTTTCTAAAAGAAAATGTTTCATTTGTGAGTTCGGAACATTTCAGCATCATTATTGATTTCGAGAAACTGACTCAAAAGTTTGACCCCCGCAAAATGGCTTATCTTGCGCTGAAATCCGATCAAAAAGAAATTGCCTACGAAAGATTTAATGAGTACAAACCGGTTAATGATGAGAATTATCTGAAACTCAGAAAAATTTATGGTTCTCCCGAAGAGAAAATTGATGCTCATTTTAAATTGGGTGAATTTAACGAAGTTATTGATCTGTTCAGTAAAAATGATTATTTACAATCTGTATCCTCAATTTTTGAAATGGTATTTGAATCATTTGTTAAGAAAGGCAATTATAAACTTGCTGCTGATCTTCTCAGAACTCACAAAATGCGTCTTAATGATGAATCACAACTTGGATTTTTTATTCTAAAGTTTGAATACTTGCTCTCATCGTTATTAAAGTCTGATGATATGTCTGCCATGACTGAAGAATTGATTTTTGAATTCATTTTGATGTTAATTGAAAATAACAAATGGTACCGAATAATCAGGGTGCTTGATAACAAAAATATAGAGCTTGAGAATGGGGACCGGAT
>CAYPMQ010000267.1:0-4841 GCA_964411625.1 uncultured Ignavibacteriaceae bacterium | reverse complement strand
AATGAGTTCCTGACCAGAATTATCAGAGCATTTCTGACACAGAGTTACATCACAGCCTCAGTTTGATCCCCCCGTTTATGATTCTTCCGTCTGTTGGCGCGTAGATTTCAGCAAAAACGGGATTTGAAACGGGTCCGGAGTACATGGATCCGTACATTGACTGCCTTGTATCAAATATATTTTCAAAATTCAGAAAAATTGAAAAATTCCTGAAGTGCTTTTCAAGCATCAGACCGTGTACCCAGAATGAACGTGTCTTTTCTCCGTTGGTCAGAAGTTGTTCACCTGTGAAATAACCTTCAATACCGATTCTGTAGTTTCCGTGCTCTTCGTAGATCAGAACAATTCCCAGCCGATGTTTAGGGGTCAGCGGCATTTCACTTTTCGGAGACTCGGGCGAGGTTACATTTGTATACGTATAGCCCGTAAAGAGCTTCAGATGATCCAGAGAAAGTTTAAGGTTGGTTTCTATCCCCATTGTGTGATAATACCCTGTATTAGAGATGAATTCAAAAGCATTCATTGAATTGTTGTAGTTCAGCATAAGGGGATCATTAATTCTGGTATAAAAGAACATATTATTCAAAGAGACCGCAACCATATCCATCACAACCCCTGAATAGTTGATATCAAAGTTAAATCCGAGGGATTTTTCAGCCTTAAGACTGGTTTTGACAAGGGGGAGCACATTTCTGAAATAAACTTCTTCAGCTTCCTCCGTGAATAGGGAAGGAAGTTTGTAGCCCGGCCCGCCTCCTGCTCTGGTGGTTATGTGATTATCCCATTTTGACATTAGCGAAATGCGCGGCAGTATATAAATATCATAATCTTTTGCATAATCCACTCGCAGTCCCGGTTCTATTGAATGTATCTCCGATATATCATAAACCCACTGCGTGAAAATTCCTGCTGTAAGATCTGAGAAATCCCTTTTTGCAGGGATAATGCTGAGATCAATGAATGATTCAGTTTCTATATTTGCCCCGACTATCCAGTCAAGTTTTTTACCTGATGAACTGTAAGAAACTTCCGTGAAAGTTGAAAACTGGCTGCCTGAAAACTGGTAAGCGGGCAGGTTCAGTTCACGCTTGAAATACCCTGTGCTGTTCCTGATCACAAGATTATTTCCTTCGCTCATCGTTCTCTTATATCTGACTTGCCCCGAGATTCTGCTGCTTTTATTTTTTTCACTGTAGATATTTTTATCAAGCGGCATGTAACCGCCATCGCGGGTTTCTGTGATAAAAGATCCGCCGATCCGCAGCTCGTTATCCTTATCAGGCTGATAAAAAAATTCGGGTGTAACACTGTACCTTTCAGTTTCGGGAAGATCAGAGAAATTGTCGTCATTATTATCATATATTCTTTGGGTGTTTCGTGTAACCAGAAGAGTCAGACCCAGTTCATCATACATCCGGGAGTAATATCCGCTGAGGTCAAGACCACCCGCAGAGGTCACATTGGCAAGAAAGGAAATATCGCCGTCAGGATCGGGGGTTTTGGTTATCGGGTTGATCAGGCCTGCAATTGCTCCCCCTCCGAACAGAGTTGATGAACTCCCTTTGACGATTTCCACCTGCTGAAGATCAAGCGGCGGCACCTGAAGCAGACTCAGGCTTCCTGCAAATCCCGAATACAGCGGAAAACCGTTTTTCAGGAGCTGAGTGTA
Organism: uncultured Ignavibacteriaceae bacterium; assembly: GCA_964411625.1. Taxonomy (GTDB): domain Bacteria; phylum Bacteroidota; class Ignavibacteria; order Ignavibacteriales; family Ignavibacteriaceae; genus JABWCA01. The sequence goes on along the minus strand of CAYPMQ010000267.1, from coordinate 3,172 downwards.
ACGGCCCTCAAGCCCCTGAATCCTGAATGTGCTGTTGACACTCAGCGCAGAGGTCTGCTGTACAAGAATTCCCGTGCTTTCAGTGAGAATCATCTGTATGCCCGAAGGATCCATGGAGATTTTCTCGTCTATTTCCTCGCCTGCAATTACTTCCACTCTCGTGGGAATGTTGCTAATCAGGCGTGATGTCCTTGTTGATGAAACTGATATTTCCTCAAGCTCTTCGGCTTCATGCTCCAGTTCCACCTCAATCACTTCCTCTTTCAAAGGAAGAGTTATCTTAAAACTGCTTTCTTCAAAGCCGATGTATGATACCATGACCGTATAATTTCCGTCGGGAACATTAATTATTTCTCCGATTCCCTCTGAATTTGATGATGCTCCTAAAGCTGTGCCTTTAATAATAATATTTGCCCCGGCAAGCGGTTCACCCGATTCTTGTGCGGTAACTTTTATCCTTAAAATGTTCTGAGATAAAAGCAGCGATGTATTAAATAGTATAAATATGACTATCCTGATAAGTCTCATAAAACCTCATTAATTGAATAAATTGAATATAAAAATGACTGATTTATGAGTATTTAGGAGGCTGCCAAAACGGAGAGTAAAATTCTTTCTGATGATTGGTACGGGTAAATGAAATGTATTCCGATGAAAGGTTTACAGGCACTAAGTCAAAATCTGCTTCAACTGTGAACTGGTTAAAGCAACAGCCGTCAGAACAGAAAACCGAACAATTTTCATCCTGTTTTTCATTATGCATATCCTCACAGGCGGAAGCGTGTGCGTCAGCTCTGCAGTCACATGTAAAAAGAGGACCTGTCAAAAACAGCAGAATAAGCAGTAATTTAATTAAGCGCATTATCAAATATAATAAACCCGCCTCTGCTGATCAATCAATGCTTTCGGTTTCTGACAATTTAGCTTTGCCCTCAGAGAAGGTGACAACTCACCCCGGGTTCCGGCCGGACGCTAACAACAGTTAATTTGTTCGGCTGTTTACTTTATACATATTTCAGGACGATTCACACCGTACTTCGTTCTTGTATTCCGCGTTTTTTCTGTGCCTGTCGTTACCTCATTTCCCCTTTTTCTACTTCTCCGACTACCTGCAATTTGAACGACATAATATAGTCTTTTGAGCTTCTCCTTCGTCCAGGCTCTCGTCCTCTGTTTCCCATTACTTACCGTCCATTCTGCATACCTGATTCAGGACGATTCACTATAAAAGCAGAAAGGCCGCCATGCGGGCAGCCTTTTCGGAGATGATTAAATTCACCTTAACTCTATTTCATCAGAATCATGCTTCTTACTTTAGAGTAATCACCTGCGTTGATTCTGTAATAATAAATACCGGTTGCAAGGTTTGCGGCATTAAATTCGACTTCATGTCTGCCCTTATCCATTACGGAATTAACAAGCTCTTTCACAAGACTGCCCGCGGCATCATATATCTTCAGTACAACCTTTTCCTGTTCCGGGAGAGTGAAAACTATCTTTGTAGACGGATTAAACGGATTAGGGTAGTTCTGCTCAAGACTGTAACTCATTGCCGGCTCAAAGTTCACTGATACGGGTCCGTAAACGGTTATTGTGCCGTCATAATCGTACTGCTTGAGGCGGTATTCATTAATCCCGGGAATGGGGGAGTTATCAAGATATGAATAGGATGACGGTTCCGCAGTTGTACCCTTGCCGTTCACCATCGAAAGCTGAAGCCATGTTTCGTTGCTGAGTTTTCTCTCAACCGCAAATCCTCTGTTATTAAGTTCGGAACCGGTCTGCCACAATAACAGAATGCCGCTTTCAGTTGATTTTGCAGTAAATGAAGACAGTTCAACAGGAGTTGAAGTGAGCTGACGAACCGTTATGTTATCAATATAAATGCCGTCTTTCTGAAGTGACCCGTCTGATTTGAAATAGAACCTGAATTTAAGGTTCTGACCAAGATAAGGCATCAGATCAATAACTTCATGCACCCATGTGAGATTGGTTCCGTCGTAAAGGTGCTGTCCCGGAGGCTGGAATGTACCGGAAGCAACATTTGTAAACTGTCCCTGAAGTGCTGTCCAGGTTGAGCCGCCGTTTGTGCTTATCTGTATCTGGGCAAAATCCCAGTTGTCTTCAATGTCCCATTTAAGGTCATATTCAAGTGAAGCACCGAGAACGGAGGCAGGAAGGGAAATTTCACTGTTGTGTTTCATATCCATCGTCTGGTTTGCTGCATAATTGCCAATGGGTGATTCCGTTATTGAAGCCGGGGCGGAAACAAAAGAAGAAGTTGTGGTTCCCCATGTTCCGTTAACCGTCCAGTTTGAAATTGAATGGGCGCTGTCCTGAACTGCAACCACCGTTTCGGAAATTATAAATCTGTAAAGTGAATTGGGAGGCGTACTGCCGGGTGGATTGAATCCGGATCCCCCTGCGGGAGATGTGACTACCAGGCTGCCCGCGTCATCCTGTACAGCAAGATAATATTCAACTGTAGTGCCGAGAGGCTGGGCTGGTATTATAAAATTATAATTGTTCTGATTCAGGGTTCCGTCAACCATGTTAAATGAGGAATATGTTCCGCCCAGGGGTTTTACTCTGTAATAAAGTTTTGGTCCGGGGAGTCCTGATGGAATTGTCATCCCCGATGATACCCTTGCGGAAATATTGATGTTACCGTTATAAAAACCTGAAACCAGCGGTGAATGGATGATATCAATTCTCAGGTTTGCCGCAAAGGTTGCAACCGATGCAATGGTAAGCTTTGCGCATCTGAAAAACATTTCCCGGTTTACATACTGCATCTTGTCATTTGTGGTATGATAATACTGATGAAAGTCATTGTCTTCTTCTATCAGGAGAATTGCTCCGTAGCCTTTCGACCAGAAAGATGCATGATCACTGTATGTTGAACCGGGATTGAGAAGTGCCATTGTGAGTCCCGTATTATACATCGTGTTTATTTCAAACATTTTCTGTGCTAACTGCAAAGAGTTTGCACCTCTGGCATGGAGATCGGTTTTGTAATCATTGTTTGAATCCCAGGCAATCATATCCATATTAAACACCCCGAGGATTGAATCACCGGCGGCGGCTGCCTGAGTTGCATAATAGTTGCTTCCTATAAGTCCCTGTTCTTCCTCATCCCAAAGAGCATAAACTATAGTATAGGGGAAAGAAT
>CAYPMQ010000266.1:0-4849 GCA_964411625.1 uncultured Ignavibacteriaceae bacterium | reverse complement strand
TAAAATCTTTCCGGTTAATATGGTGCACAGTTCATGGCCCGGAATCAATACCTAAGCAAAAAACGGTCTTGACCAGCCCAAGATGAAAGATATATATGAAATGTGGATGCAATTCAGAGAAGACAAGTCAAAATATTCACTTCTGGCTGAGATTAAAGATGACAATAATGATGGTATTCCTGAAGTAAATTCAGAAAAAGAGATTGATGTGTTTATTAAATCGGTTTCACAGCATTTAACCGGAAAAGGTTATGATCTGCAAGGCAAAAAGATAGTTTGGGTAAATAATGATTTGATTTATTTCAGTGGTAAATCTTATAAGACTATTCCTAAAGAAGTGTATGAGGCTTCACCTTATGCGTCAGTTTATAAGTTCAGTCATGATATTTCACCTTCAGGAGCAGCAATCGGAACGAATGGTTGTGTGGATTGCCACTCATTTAACTCGCCATTCTTCTTTTCAGAGGTAATTAAATACCCATTTGGAGAAAAAGCTCAAAGTGTCACTGAACCGCAATTCACAAGGTTAGGGATATCAGGTTTCTTTGCTTCAATGGGTGCCGTGAGGGAGTCAATTCTTAAACCTTTATTATACTCTGCTTTAGCTTTGTTTTTCCTTCTGCTGGTTTTTTATATTTTGTATGAATATTCCGGGATTAAAGATTTGATGTTTGGGCAAATACCTGAAATAATTTATCCGGGCTTAATTGGTCTTTTTTTGACAGGATTTGCAGTTTTATTATTTAGTGATGATCTCACTGCTTATTTATTGCCAAACCGGATTTTGCTGGATGGTAATCACTTTTTATTAAGTATTTTGGTTTTACTTATTGGTTTGGTGATATATATTAGAAGTTTACATAATCCACATAATCATTTTATTGCCATTTTACTGATTTTAAGTTGCTTTTCGGGTGTTTTGATGTTTATAAAATTCGATTTCATGGAATCATTAGTAAGATTTTCATATACATTATTTGACTTAAGTTTATTAGCTATTGTATTGTACAGTATAGTTTTTATTGCCAAAAAACAGATAATCAGATTTAATAAGGCTGAATGACTCTTGTCAATATTTAACTTGTTGCATAAACAGATAAAAGCCCGGAAGGAATTGATTTGGATTTATATATTATTTTTGATAAAACATCAAGCATCTTTATCATTAATTAATATTATCGGGCTGCAACTGAGTCTTTCGGGTATTTTTAGATATTAAATATTATATTTTCAGTCAACTTATACAAACAATGATACAGATTAAAATAATCAGTGCTGAATGTAAAAAGTGCAGGGAATTAGAAAATCTCGTAAACGTTATTATCCGGAAAAATAATTTTGACGCGGCGGTTATTAAAATTACAGACATTCATGAAATGGTAAATTATGGGTATTACCTCATGCCGGCACTTATTATTAATGAAAAATTAAAAAGTAGTGGCTATTTGCCAAAAGAAAATAAAATAACACAATGGATAAAGGAAATACTTTATGAGACAGATAAATTCAAAAGTTAAGCTGCTATATTTAATTCTTTTGCTGGCAATTACAAGCAATGCGCAGACAAAAAATAAAATAACATTTGTTGAACTTGGCTCTGTAAAGTGTATCCCATGCAAACAGATGCAGCCGATCATGAATTCAATAGAAAAAAAATACGGACATCAGATCAAGGTTATTTTTTATGATGTATGGAAGGATGATCAAAAGAAGTATGCAGAAAAATACAATGTTAAATTAATTCCGACACAGGTTTTTCTGAATGAAAAGGGAGAAGAGATAGCACGTCATGAAGGCTTTTATCCTGAAAAAGATATAGATAAGCTCCTTCAATCATTCGGATTAAAGATTCTAGAGAGAAATAAATGATTGAGGAAATCCTGACATGGTTAACAACAGCATTATATGAAAATGTCTGGATTGCACTATTTTCAGCTTTTGGATGGGGTGTTTTAAGTATTTTATTATCACCCTGCCATTTATCAAGCATTCCATTGATTGTAGGTTTTATTTCTTCACTAGGGAAAATAAACGCAAAAAGGACTTTTTTAATTTCCTTGGTATTTGCAACGGGAATTCTTATTACCATTGCCTTAATAGGTTTAATAACTGCCTCATTGGGAAGAATATTGGGGGATGTTGGTAAATACGGTAATTATTTTGTTGCAGTTGTTTTTTTTATTGTCGGTTTATATTTGCTTGATTTTATTAAGCTCCCATGGGATGAGATTAAATTAAAAAAGACCCCACTTAAAGGGCTTCCCGCAGCTCTGCTTATGGGTTTGTTATTCGGGATAGGGTTAGGTCCCTGCACATTTGCTTTCATGGCTCCGGTTTTGGGTGTAGTTTTTGATACTGCCAGATCAAATATTATATATTCTATCTCGCTTCTGGGATTATTTTCTATTGGTCATATCTCTGTTATTGTACTTGCCGGAAATCTGACCAATAAAGTGCAAAGATATTTAGATTGGAGTGAAGATTCAAAAGCAATAATCCGGGTTAGAAAAATTTGTGGTATTCTTGTATTTGCAGGCGGTATATATCTTATTTATAGTGTTAATTAAGTTTAGCAATATATTAGTTTATCCTTGGATATTTTGTTAATGATCTTGGTCTTTGACCTTATAACTTTTCGGTGATAATTAAACAAGAAGTTTCCTTTTTGGCTATTCTGATCTGATTCATAATTTGTATAATTGCTTAAATTATAAATTAAGCCGGTATCTGTTTATATTAGGGGATTTGAGCTATGACTCTATGTTCCCCGGTATAGTAATTGATCTTTTCCAAATACTAAATTTACTCTTTCCGGAAACAATATGTTTGATGTTTCAAGCCCAGCGGCTTATAAAACAAAGTATAGTATCAAACTAAACCCAAATAAGTGAATGAGTATTGATTCAATACTTTGTTCAATAGGATTAAAAATTTGCGGAAGGTACGAACCTGTATTAATGTTAAAATTTAACCTCGTTTTCTTTAAGAGAGTTTGATTTGAAGAGTATGGCCGGTAGTGGGGGCTCTTGGTCTTCAGGGGGTCATTTTTGGTTGACAGCTGAAATTGATCAAACAGCCGCCAATTAAAAGCCTTCGGGTCAATAATGTTTTATCAGATAAATTTTATTGATATTTTCATTCGTTAATAAATAACACTGAAAGCATATGGATCATTATATTGAGGTTCTGCATTGAGACTTCAGGCAAAGCTTCTCAGACTATTTTCCAAACAGGGCAGGCAGATAATTTGAATCATTTACATTTCAGCCTGTTTTATTATCCGGTGAAATAAGACTACTCCCGGATTGTCGCTCTGCATCCGAAAAAGGCTCAAAAAACCAAAGTATTGCCGCAGCAAACGTTTTACTAACTTTTTTCATACTGCTTCAACAACACTGTCATCGGCGATAACAAAAACCCTGTCATTTTTACCGGGAGTTATTTTATAAGTGCCTGTAAAAGACCCGAAAGCGGGGAGAAGAAGGTAGTGTTTTGTAAGATGGAAGCATTTGAATACAGCAGAACCGTGTCTGGTATCATATAATCTGACTGCAGGATGAATGTGTCCGCAGAGGGTGAATTTCCCGGGTGTGGTTTCAGGCGGGAAATGAGTACATGCAAAATCACCGGCAAAGAACGGTTCCCTGACGGCTTTAATATTGAGTTCGCTGTTTATCCTTCCGCTGTTTTTATCATGATTGCCTTCAACGAGGGTGATTTCAAGAGAATTGTGACTCTGACGCCATCCTGATACAGCTTCAATAACCGCGGCGGTTTTCCCCGAACTCGCATGAAAAAGATCCCCGAGGATGATCAGCTTTTCCGGTTTATAGATATATATTATACAAGTAAGCCGTTCAAGATCAGCGAGAAGGTTTGTCTCCGGAACGGAAATACCCGCGCTTCTGAATGCCGTTGTTTTGCCAAGATGAAGATCACTGATAAACAGTATCTTTTCTGCGGGCAGGAATACTGCTCTTTCCGGCAGCAGCAGAAATTCTGTGTTATTTATTTCTATTTTTAACATTTTGTCTTCTGATGACTTTTCCCTGCTTTTTATCAGCTTCCTTTTCGAGTCTGAGTTTCATCTTGCTGACCCTTTCACCGAGCCTTTCTGTAGTCATGGTTTCACGCAGGCGGTCAACCAGGAGGGGAAAAGCGAGCGGTGAGAAATTATCGAGTCTGATTAACTGAATTTCCGATTCCGCTATTCTTTTCAGAGTGGAAGTGAGGCGCATCTGTTCAAGCTGATTTTCGAGAACTTCACGCACAGCCTGTTTAATCAGCATATTATCCGGATCATATTTCCTGAATACCTCATAAAAAAGGCTGCTTGATGCCTGAACCTGCTTAGGGGCCTTACCGCTTCCCGGGTAACCCTGAAATACAAGCCCCGTTATTCTTGCTATATCCCTGAATTTCCTTTTTGCCATCTCCGATGTATTCAGAATTAGGAGAATATCAGAAAGAAGGTTTTCTGTGCTCAGGACCTCTCTCAACACAGATTCGGTTATCGGATATTCTTCAGCAGAGAGGACCTCCAATCCGTAATCATTTGTTGAAAGAGTAAAGGTGGAGCTTTTGTATTTTGAGAGACGATACGCCACCAGCGATGCCAGACCCTCATGAACAAGTTTACCCTCAAACGGGTAGATAAAAAGGTGAAGCCCTTCACGGTCAGTTTTATACTCAACAAGAATTTTATCTTTTGAAGGCACAGCCGACCATGAACTCTGAAGACTGATCAGCGGCTTAAGTTTTTTCATTTCATGATCCGCAAAAATTCCTCTTCCTGCCTCATCAAGCCTTTCCCTCAGAATTACAGAAAGCTCATTAGAGAGAGGCATCC
>CAYPMQ010000265.1:0-4873 GCA_964411625.1 uncultured Ignavibacteriaceae bacterium | reverse complement strand
GCTGCCTCAACCATGCTATTACCCCCCTTAGGCAGCTCAATACCCAATAGGGAGGAGGCTTTACTGAACCACTCCAGAACTTTATAACGGGAAATTACCGATGCAAGCGCCACGCCAAAATATTTTTCGGCACCGGTTTCCGAAATGAGTTTCGAGTCAACATTAAACCGGGTAAGGTACATTTGCAGAAGGGCAGGATCGGCAAATCGGTCTGATATGATGGTTTCAGGTTTAATTTTTTTATTTATCTCCTTTATGCATTTTGCATGGCACAAAGAAAGCAGAGAATTGAGATTACCCATAATTGAGTATATACGGTTATAGAGATTTGGTTTGAGAACAATTGTGTGGTATATAAGGCTCTTATGTGAGACAATATCCCGGTGAGATCTGATAATTTCAGCATCGGACATTGTTTTGCTGTCTGCAATCTTTGTATTTGCAAAATCCTTTCTGACAGAATCATTAACATAAACGGCGGTGACAACAAGCGGACCAAAAAAATCTCCCTTACCCGATTCATCTATGCCTGCATAAGAATCAGGTTCATTTATATCAAATCCCTTTTTTGCCGTAAAGAGCGCCTCATTAATTCCAAGCAGCAGTGAGAGCTCATCTTTTTCAGCAGGTGTCAGTTTTCCCTGTAAAACCACTTTGATTCCCTTGGCTCCGAAATAAACCATAATCTTTACCGGTTTATCAAGATATTTGCCGGTAACTGACCAGCTGTAGTTTTCTACGAACGGGAGGGAGATTTCACTCCCTCCTATTTGCTTAATTTCTTCGCTGAGTTTTAAGGCAATATCAAATGCCCGGGTCTTTATATCCAAAAAGAATCAGACCTATTTAAGCAGTGTAAGTTTTTTAGTGATTCTACCCGAAACAGTTTCAAGGCTGTAAAAATACACACCGCTTGTCAGTCCTGCAGCATTCAGATTTACCTTGTATTTTCCTGCATTATGGTAACCGTCTGTGATGACTTTTACAAGTTCACCTGAAGAAGAGTAAAGATTCAGTTTTACGTTACCCGGTGTGCCGACTGTAAAAGAAATCACAGTTTCAGGGTTGAAAGGATTTGGATAATTCTGATAAAGCGAAAATCCTGAAGGCGCAGTTACCTCATCCTCCACAGAGACTATCGGGATCGGATTGATAATCTCCCGCATTAATCCCGGAATCGTGAAAATACCCAGCTGCAGTGCATTAAGATCAAGAATTGTTGAAGGTGCAATTGTTTTAACAATCCAGTTGCCGGGAGCAACGTAAACAGTGTCATTGATTGTAATGAGTGGTATAGGCAGAATAGGAAGCGGCAGATATGCCATTGTGTATGACATTACGAACTTTTTGCAGTTGAATGTTCCTGCTTCCGTTGTTACGGTACCGTCATTAATTCTTTTTCCTTTTGCCTCAAACCGCATTGGCAGTGTAAGAGTATCAATCGTAATGGTTGTGTCTTTTCTGACTATGGTGTATGAAGAATTAACAGTATTCGCAAATCTGTAAGGACTGTACCACCCTTCAAAAGAACCCGCAAAAGCAAATAAATTAAAGCCGCCCAGAAGTGAGTCTATAAGAGTAGAGTCTATAAGTCCACTGAGGGCATTAAGCGCAGCAGGCCGTATGTAAGTCTCTGCATTCGTATTATTCAGAGAGACGAACTGAGTATCAATCACGGGAATAAAATTCACAGTTTCATAAGTGCCATATTTCACACCGAGAAATTTTGAGCTTTTTCCCTTCCAGTTATCAGTTGTTAAAATGGTATCAATCTGATAAAGTGTAAGGCTGTCAACAGGGTTGTTAAGAGAATCCAGAATATTGACTCTGAAATGCCATTTGTAACCGGGGTCAGCCGGAAAATACTCTGAAGCCTGCTGGGTAAATGCGTGTGAAGCTAAAGCAAATATTAAAACAACTATTTTCATCATTTTCTGACTCACAATATGTTTATGAAAACAAAAGAAATATTTACTCAAAGTTAAGACGTTTGATAATTAAAATTGGTGGGGAAACTCACCTGAAAAGTTCCGGATTTGTGATACAGATTATACAAAACAAATCCGGACGGGTATAAACTCAGAAAATAACTTTACCTTCGTGTAATTTAAGCTCGGCAAGCACCTCTCTGGCCGAAGTGAACTTCCGGTGGAAGCGTTCTTCATGTTTATTCATAAGCTCAGGTGCCACATTTTCACGGTACTGTCTCAGTTTTTCAACAGATTCACATCTGTAGTCCACTACAAATTTAACCATTTCAGGGGTGGGGGAGGGTTCCAGAACCTGATAAAATTTACATTCTGTAAAATAACCTGCTGCCAGAACTTCCGGAATATGTTCTTCCATCATCCATGAAAGCCACTCCGTCTGGACCTCGGTGTCTATTGTGATTGATACTTTATATATTACCATCTTTAATTCCGGATTTTTAGAATCAAATAAATATTTATTTCAACTTATAAATTAATACAGAGGCGTGTAATGGGCAAACTGGAAGGAAAAAAGTTTCTGATGTTTGTTGATGATATATATGAGGATCTTGAATTACTCTACCCGAGGCTGAGAATGATAGAGGAAGGTGCGCAGGTTATAGTGGCGGGTCCGGAAAAAGGAAAAGTTTATCACGGAAAGCATGGATATCCGGTCAGGTCAGACATTGCGATAAGTGAGATTGATGAAAAAGAGTACACCGGACTTATTATTCCCGGTGGTTTTGCTCCGGATAAACTAAGAAGAGATAAAAAGGTGCTTGATGTTACTGCAGCCATATTTAGTTCTGGCAGGCTGGTTGCACATATATGTCATGCAGGCTGGATCACAATTTCCGCCAAAATCATGAAGGGGTATACCTGCACATCAACCCCTGGCATTAAAGATGATATTGAAAATGCCGGGGCAGTCTGGGTGGATCGGGAAGTTGTTATTGACAGAAACATGATATCAAGCCGCAGACCTGATGATCTGCCGGCATTCTGCAGGGCAATAATTAATTACTATTGATTTTTCCCTTTTTATAGTTGATGTATTTAGGTTAAATTAAAATTAAAATTTTCAATAGATCATAAGGACTGATGAAGAAATTACTCCTTCCCGTCTTCACGGGTGTTTTAATAACTTTGCTTTTTTTATCAGGATGTTCTGAGAGCCATGATCATAACGTGGTGGTTCCTGAAGTAGACCAGACAAATAACGGATTTCAGAACAGGGATGTTGCCACAGTCCTTGTAAATAATTGTGCCCTCTCCGGCTGTCATAATTCAGTTTCCCCGATTCACGGTCTTTCACTTCAGAAATACAGTGAATTTTTAGCGGGATCAATCGGCAGACCGGTTGACACAACCGCTTCAGGGGGCGGGGGACATGAACATGGTGCTTATAAATCGCTTACCGATGAAAATAAATACGGGGGCGGAGCCGTAATACCTTATTATCCCGAAAAAAGTCTGCTTTACCGCATGATCACAGGTGATCTGGAATATCAGTCATTCAGAATGCCTTATCAGAGATCAGCGGTAAGTGATTCACAGATAAATGTGATCAGAAGCTGGATAGCTGAAGGAGCTAAGGATATAAACGGAGTTCCTGCTTATTCAGATACCGAAAACAAGATTTTTGTCTGCAACCAGGGAAGTGATAACATAATGGTTATTGATGATAAAAGAAATCTGGTAAAAAGACTGATTGACGTTGATTATAATAAATCAGGCGCTGATGCACCCCATAATATTCAGATGTACGGTGATTATATTTACGTTTCTCTCATTTCTGCAGGAAAAGTAGTTAAATTCAGCCGGAGCACACTTGAAAAATTAGGCGAGATAAGCGGACTCGTGTATCCCGGCATGATAGAACTGACATCTGACGGATCAAAAGCCTATGTCTCCAAATCATCAACCGCACCCGGTTCTTATAATGATATTTACGAGATCAATACTCAGAGTATGACCCTTACAAGAACTCTTACTCTCCCCTCATTCGGTTTGCCTCACGGCATTGCTCTGATGAAAAATGACTCCGTGCTCATAGCAGCCAACATGAATCAGGACGTAATTATGTTTATAGATCTTCCGACAGGTGATCTCTCCGGGGAATCTCTGAGTCTCAGTCAGGGAACCTCACCCATTCACAGACCAATGCACACGAATCTTTCACCGGATGGAAAATATCTATATGTTTCATGCATGAAGAGCGGTGAGGTTAAGATTATAGATGCTGTATCGAGAACTGTTCTGCAGTCATTAAAAACAGGTATGCATCCGATGCAGATGGCAGTGACATCAGACGGAAATAAAATATATGTGGTTGATCTGGAAGAAAACAAGGTATCGGTTATCACTAAATCCGGCTCTTCCTGGAGTCTTGGGGCGGCTGTCATAACAAATCCTGCCTTTTCAATGCTCTACGGGTGTGATCTTTCCTCTGATGGTAAATATCTGTACGTCACCAGCTCCAATCAGGATGACGGGTTTAAGCCCAGATACAAAAAAGCAGGACAAACAAAAGTTTCAACCGTTGGTGTCATTGATACAGAGACAAACGCAGTGGTAAAAATCATTGATGTCGATTCTTATGCAACAGGTGTTAAGGCAAGATAAATGAAAACAGCAATATATCCCGGTACATTTGATCCTGTAACAAGGGGTCATCTCGATATCGTTGAGCGGGCAGCCGAAATATTTGACAAGGTAATTGTAACTTTGGGAATTAATCCGAATAAAAAACCGTTATTTACAGCAGAAGAGAGGATGGAACTCATCAGAGACGCCGTCAAAGATTATCCCGGTGTTGATATAGCTGTTTATGACGGATTGCTCGTAGATTTTGCACGAAGAAATAATGCAGTTGCGATCATCAGGGGATTAAGGGCTTTGAG
>CAYPMQ010000264.1:0-4878 GCA_964411625.1 uncultured Ignavibacteriaceae bacterium | reverse complement strand
TAAAATAGACATACCTTTAAAGAGGCGGAAGATTTTTTCAGGAGAGCCCAGACTTCCCGGAACAGGTATTTATTCTCAGAATCAGCGGGTAGCGATTCCTTAATTCAGGATTGGAAATCATTAACTATATCTAATGAGGTTATCGGAATTTTCTGCATTTTACAATGGCTCATCCGGGATATTTACACAATAAAATCTTATTATCTTGTTTTGTGATATGTAAGAGAGGAACTGTTTAGCCTTCACTTATCAGACAAAGCTGAATGATAATCAGAAAGTTCAGTGCAGAAAAACAAGGGAGGAATGACCTCCCTTTTCCGGAACGTGTAATTTAAAATCCTTTTTTAATCCTGATATCTCCGCCCATGGTTGAGCATTTAATTTTTGCGCCGCCTCCGTTTATATCACCACTCAGGCTTGATTCTGTCTTTTTGAAATCGCCTGTAAAAGTTGTAATGATTTCGCCTGACATGGTGATACATTTCAAAGTTGCTTTAGCATCCGCAGGCAGATAAAGATCAATACCGCCTCCCATGGTTGCCAGATCGATTCCTTTAACCACACCTGAGTAGCGCATTATAACTTCGCCTCCGGCTGTTGAAGCTTCAACCTCACCATCAGCAACTTCAATATCCATGTTACCGCCTGCTGTTGAAACTTTAGAATCTCCCTTTACTCCTGAGAGAGAAATATTACCGCCTGCAGAAGTGACTTTGAGTTCTCCGTTAAAATTACTTACATAGATGTTTCCGCCTGCTGTGGTAGCGTTCATCATTCCCCTCATACCTGATAGAGTAATATTACCGCCTGCTGTGGTAAGACTGTTATCGCCGTTGATACCGGAAAGACTGACATTACCGCCTGCAGTATGCACTTTTGTATTATACTTTTCAGGTACTGTGACCGAGACACTAACTTCAAGATTTCTCCCGTAATTTCTGTCATTTTTGTATACGAGCTTTACAGAAATATCATTTCCTTCCTGAACAAGTCTGACGTCTATGGCTTTTTCGGCAGTTTCATTGCCGTAAACCTTGACTTCAACTTTATTCTGATTCCATGAATTAACTGTCACATTTCCGCTCGGAGAGTTCACTTTTAGATTTCCGATCTGTAACACTGTGTATTCGCCCTGAGCAATTACTTTTACATCATCTGCAATAGTATTTGTTGAACAGGCAACAAACAATAACATCGAAAGAATATAAGCGGTCAGACGTATTGATAAAGATTTCTTTACCGTTTTCATTATGCACCTCTGAATTATTTATTATCCGCTTCAAAAATAACAATACCGCTGTTTAAAGTCTTTTTTAATATACAGATGGCATAAATCACTGATTAAAAGCGTTATTCCTTTGTGAACTGAATTTTACCGAAATCTGATATGCTTACTTTGACTGTTTCACCGTCATTAATATTACCGGCTATCAGTTCCTGTGAAATAGGATTAATCAGATATTTCTGTATCGTACGCTTGAGTGGTCTGGCGCCAAATGTTATATCGTAGCCCAGATTACCCAGCCATTCAACCACATCTTCATCCACTCTCAGAGTTATTTCCCTGCTTTTAAGCATTCGGTAAAGATGATTCAGCTGAATTTCAACTATTCCTCTGATTTCACTTCTCTTAAGCGGCTTGAACATCACCACTTCATCAATTCTGTTGAGAAACTCCGGTCTGATGGTTTTTCTCAGCAGTTCACTCATTTCTGATCTCAGCTCACGCATCACCCTGTCAATATCGTCATCATTTTCCAGCGCGAGCAGTTTCTCCTGTATCAGATATGAACCCAGATTTGAGGTCATGATAATTATAGTGTTTTTAAAGTTCACCGTTCTTCCCTGATTATCGGTAAGTCTTCCGTCATCCAGAACCTGAAGAAGAACATTAAACACATCAGGATGCGCTTTTTCAATCTCATCAAGAAGAATTACAGAGTATGGTCTTCTTCTTATTGCCTCGGTAAGCTGTCCGCCTTCTTCGTAACCAATATAACCCGGGGGAGCACCGATAAGTCTCGATACCGAGTGTTTTTCCATATACTCTGACATATCAATCCTCACCATTGCATGCTCATCATCAAAAAGAGCATGTGCAAGCGTTCTCGCCAGTTCGGTTTTACCCACTCCGGTGGTTCCGAGAAAAATAAAAGAGCCGATAGGTCTGTTAGAATCCTGAAGCCCGGCTCTGGATCTTCTTATAGCGTTTGCAACCACTGATACAGCCTCATCCTGACCAACTACCCGCTGGTGAAGCTGATTTTCAAGTCCGAGAAGTTTCTGCCTTTCTGATTCAAGCATTTTAGCGACAGGTATTCCCGTCCACCTTGAAACTATTTCTGCTATTTCTTCTGCTTCAACTTCCTCTTTGAGAAAATGTTTTTCTTTTTTCATCCTGGTAAGTTCTTCAGATTCCTTTTTAAGCTCTTTTTCCAGGTTTATGAGTGTACCGTATCTTATCTCAGCAACTTTAGCGAGGTTACCTTCTCTTTCATAAATTTCTGCCTGTGATTTGTGTTGCTCAATCTCAGATTTTATTGTTCTGACTCTCTGAATTCTTTCTTTTTCACTGGCCCACTGAAGTCTGATCTCATTTCTTATCTCTGATAGTTCTGCAAGCTCGGATTCAAGATCGTGAAGCCTTTTTTTACTCGCCTCATCATTTTCACGCTTTAATGCTTCCCTTTCTATTTCAAGCTGCTTGATCTTTCTTTCGTAGTTATCAAGCTCCTCTGGCATTGAATCAATTTCAATTCTGAGTCTCGATGCGGCTTCATCAATAAGATCAATCGCCTTATCAGGAAGAAATCTGTCGGTTATATACCTCTGTGACAACTGCACGGCAGAGACTATAGCGCTATCGGTGATCCTGACACCGTGGTGCACCTCATATTTTTCTTTCAGTCCCCTTAAAATAGAAATAGAATCTTCCTCATCGGGTTCAGAAACAATCACCTGCTGAAATCTTCTTTCCAGCGCTGGGTCTTTTTCAATATATTTTTTATACTCATTCAGAGTTGTTGCTCCGATACAATGGAGTTCTCCTCTGGCAAGAGCGGGCTTCAGAATATTTGCGGCGTCCATAGCACCATCAGTTTTTCCTGCTCCTACAAGGGTGTGGATTTCATCAATAAAAAGAATAATCTTTCCATCAGAATCCTGTATTTCCTTAATAACGGCCTTCAACCGCTCTTCAAACTGACCTCTGAACTGCGTTCCGGCAATAAGGGCACCCATATCAAGCGCCACAATCTCTCTTGTTTTAAGGGTTTCAGGTGCATCACCCGAAACTATTCTCTGCGCTATTCCTTCAGCGATTGCGGTTTTTCCGACTCCGGGTTCTCCGATCAGTACCGGATTATTCTTTGTTCTTCGTGAGAGAACCTGCATGACGCGTCTTATCTCATCTTCCCTGCCAATTACGGGATCAAGCTTTCCTTCCCGTGCAAGGGCATTCAGATCACGTCCGAATTTTTTAAGTGACTGATAGGTATCTTCCGCATTCTGATTTGTTACTCTTTTAGTGCCTCTTACTTCCCTGAGAGCGCGAAGCACAAAATCCCTTGTAACTTCTGTTTCACGCAGCAGCTCTCCCGCCTGTGAATTATCATTTGTCAGAGCAAGCAGAATGTGCTCTGTTGAAATAAATTCATCTTTCAGAGCCGAAGCTTCCTTTGATGCATTATCAAACAGCACAGCAGAGTTCTGTGATAAAGACGCCTGCCCTACCGTACTTCCTGATACCTTTGGAAGTCTCTCTAGTGCTCCTGCAACATTTATACGGAGGCGGTCTGTGTTCGCTCCTGTTTTTTTGATAATTGAATCAGTTATGCCCGTACGTTCATGTATCATTGCTGCCAGTATGTGCAGCGGTTCAATCACGGGATTCTGATAGTTCTGCGCAGTTTCGATCGCTTCCTGTACCATTTCCTGCGCTTTAATAGTCAGTTTATTAAAATTTAATGCCATATTATTATGTCCTTTTCCTATAAAACAATTAGTGTTTCCTCAAGCATCGGATATCTTTGTCTTTTTAAGGTCCAAACCGGAAACCTGTGATAATCTGCGGATGCCGCAATGAATGCCGTGCTTATATGTACATCACTGAATCTGGCATCCCTCAGGTATTTACCGGCTAGTTTTCCGATCTCCCGGTTTATTTCAAGAACGTTCAGTAACTCAAAAAGTTTTTCAATGACGACGGCTTCATTTTCATCGGTGATTGACATTATTTCTGAAACGGTCACTGCGCTGACAAATATCCTGTTTCCGTTAAGAATATCCCTGAATCTTCCGGTTATTTCTTTGTCTCCTTTGAGAAGGGAAATAATAACGTCGCTGTCCAGAATGATTTCCATCAGCCTTTATTCCTCCTCATCTTATCAGTGAGATACTCTGGGTCTCCCTCTTTTTCTTTCCAGATACCGCAAAGGTTTCCGATAATGTCATTTTTTTCATTACGGCCGATATACTTTTCATTAAGAGCATCCCTTATGAGTGAAGATATTCTCTTTTTTCTAAGTTTGCTATCAATCTTAAGTATCTCATAAATATCGTCATCAAGATATATTTGTGTTCTTTTCATAATTTGTAATGTATAATTATACATCATTTAGACAAAAAATCTTTTCATAATGTTCCCGAAATTGTTATTGTTAGATTCGTTGACTAATTTTCGGTTATGAAAACACAAGAAGAAACCATTGTTGCACTAGCCACCCCCGCCGGGGTGGGTGCCATATCGGTAATCCGTTTATCGGGACCTGATTCATTTATTATAACCGACAAAATTTTTAACGGAAAGAAAAAGATTTCATCCTGTAAAAGTCACACCCTTCATTACGGAAGAATAAATGACGAGGAAGGGTACACCGT
>CAYPMQ010000263.1:0-4885 GCA_964411625.1 uncultured Ignavibacteriaceae bacterium | reverse complement strand
GGACAACACAGGAACTGAAAAATTGATTTTTGTTGACGGATTGAAAGGATTTGGGTAATTCTGCATTAGCGAATAATCTTCATGAAATAAGTCTGCATCCGCAAATATTCCTGTTGGCTGAAGAGGATATCTTACTCTGAGATTATCAAAATAGAGCGTTCCCTCATAGACCTGTCCGTTTACCCTTGTACTGCCCAGTCTTACCTGAATCTCACGAAAA
The DNA here is from genome assembly GCA_964411625.1 of uncultured Ignavibacteriaceae bacterium. Lineage (GTDB taxonomy): Bacteria > Bacteroidota > Ignavibacteria > Ignavibacteriales > Ignavibacteriaceae > JABWCA01. The sequence goes on along the minus strand of CAYPMQ010000263.1, from coordinate 4,665 downwards.
GAAACAGGGAAATTGAAAGTGCCCGATGTCCCTGTGGGTACAGCTCTTGAAACTGCTATAGCCATTGTGTCATACTGACTTGCTTTATCTGCGTAACGGGATGCCGGAATACGGAAAGTTTCATTATCATCATCACTGATCAGATAAGTAATGTGATGCTGCCTTCCGTCAGAATATACATCCACTTTTATACTATCCGGAACACCCGGTACAGGCAGATTATTTTTCAGATATACCCAATTTACCAGGGTTGAATTGTATGTAAATTTATAATCGAGCTTAAATGCCTTACTGCCAAGTGTTTTAGGACTATCCACAAGAGTGAGTTTAGTTGCAATAGTGTCAACATTTTCACCTGCCAGTATCCACCCCTGCAGTTCATCCATTATACTGAGAAGTGCTGAGCCTGATTCTACTTTCACTTCAACAAGTGCAGAATCTATGAGGTTTTCATATTGTGCTTTAACATAAGAAAAACCCGGTGAAAGACCTTTGATTTTTCCGGGTGCAGTTATGGTAAGTACAGAAGGATTACTTACGCTCCAGGAGTAATCAGAGAGAAGCATGGGCCTGGGAACACTATCAAGATCAAATGAATTCATCGTAAAACTGAGAACTCTGCTAGTATCGGTAACAACCGATTTCGGATAAATAACTATTTGATCTATGCCTTTCACTATTATCAGAGCTGAATCCCGCAGACCATTATAATTTACCTTCAGATATCCGGTATCAGGGGTTGTTCCTGCCGTAAAGATTCCTGCTGAAGTTATACTTCCGAGTCCGGGATCAAGATTATATTGAATCTGTGACTGAGTAAGCTGCACTGGGTTAAAATATTCATCAAAACCGTAAACTCTGAACTGTACAGACTCATTTCTGAAAATCTTGTAAAATCCCGGCTGAACTTTTATTTGATTAAGTGCTCCCTGAGGGGCGCTTGAAACCACCATTAGTGCATTAGAGACAGTCCTTTCAACCCCGGGCCCGTCAGACACTTTATTCATTACAGAATCTCTGACCACCATAGTAGTTGATCCGCCTCCGTCCAGATTTACGGCATGGTAGGCACCTATCCTTATCAGAAAATCGGCTAATTCATTCAGCGTCATCCCTGAGCTGTGAGGCTGACGCCCGTCAACCGTTATAAACCAGACTTTAAGGCTGTCATGAGAAAATGCAACCGCGGTTCTGGGATGCCTTTCGAATGCATGTGACGGACCATTTTCCTCATTATAACCCTGAACCACATAATTAGATCCGTTATTAACGATCCTCGGGAAGCCGCCGATCAGTTCTTTAATCCTCCTTGGTGCCGGGGTTATAAACTGAGCAATTTTTATCGTGTCCCCGACATTAAAAGTGTTCAGAAATGTGGCTGCAGCACCATTACCTGAGAGTACCTTTACAGAGTCATTAATACTCATGTTTCCCGTACCTGCAGATTTCGATACAACAATACAATAAACAGTGTCATTGATAATCCACTCATTCAATGCTTTAACTCCAACCTCAGTACCGTAAATATTAGTTGAAGTTGAAGTTCCCATGAATGTATTATAGAGAATCAGTTGATCTGTTCCTCTGGACTGGTTCACATTGTTGATTGCCAGTGATGAACCGCCTTTCCAAACCCTGCCGTTATAACTTACCCTGGCAAGCACAGGTTTTCCTGAATCAGTTACGGCAAAGAGTGATTTATCTATTGGCAACTTTAACGCTTCCCCGTTCAGAACCTGCATACTGATGGGTTCACCCGCACCTCCGTAAAAATCTCCGTTTATTGCTCCCACAACAACGTGGCCGGGTCTGCTGTTGCGTCGTGCCATTGATGAAGTTTTTTCATAACCTCTGAGTCTGTTATTTGCTTTTGCCGTTTCGATGGAGTTGTAGGGCACCGAAAGGTCTATTTCAAGAATATTTATACTCCACGGTTTTGTGTATTCAACTACTTTGTAATAAAAAATCCCCATGCCCATTTGCAGATTAGAAACTGTGTCATAAGACTGAGCAAATCCTGAAACGGAGATGAGGAGAGTTAAAATAAAAAGTCTGATTTTTCTTTTCATTTTCATTAATCCAAAAGTTCGACAATTTATATTTGAAAGATAAGAATTATAGTTTTATAAAATTGTTAAGTAATTGAATTATGGATTTTTCCGGTAAAGGTTCATATCTGCTCATCTTCAGACTACCTGAAACTGTAATCTTTTTTGGCAAAAAGTTTGTAACTCTGCAAGGCGGTTTTTATTTTTATGCCGGGAGTGCTTTGGGAAGCGGGGGGCTTAATGCAAGGATATGCAGACACCTGCAATCGGTTAAAAAGATTCACTGGCACATTGATTTAATAACTGCCGTTTCTAAACCTGTCATGATTCTTGTTAATCACGGAGATAAATCATACGAACACGATTATATCAGAGAGCTTCTCTCTTCTGAAGAGACCTCTATACCTGTAATGAACTTTGGGAACGGAGATTGTGATAAATGCCCATCTCATCTGGTTTTCATGAATCAGCTTAAGAGTGAATATCTTGAAGAGTTTTCTTCTCATTTTCCGGGTATGAGATTTTTCACTTCCCGGGATCACTCATTAGAAACAGATTATAAAGAGGTTCAGCTTATTTCATCTTCATATCTCTTCAAATCTTAAAAATGCAATCTTAAGGAGCATCGTTTCTGCAATATGAATCAGTAACTGTCACACTAAGTTTACCGCGCACCCTGCTTTCTGCCCCGAATTTTGTCAACCTGCTGTTTAAAGGATAACGAGGAACCGGGTGTGTCAATTGAGGTTACCATTATGTCTCTGAAGATGTGTATGATTTATATGTCTGCTCAATCCCCTGACAGCTGATATAAAACATAACCGGAGAAACGCAGGAGGCATTATAATTAATTTTTAGAAATTGACTAACTTAAACAATCTAATTTTACTCTTTATATTGTCAGGTTAATCATGAATGATATCTTAAATGCAATAGACTCCGGTATCAGTTTTTTTAGTGATCAGCTCTGGGGCTGGCCTCTTATTATCCTTCTCTTCGGAACGCATCTTTTTCTTACTTTCCGTCTCCGTTTCATTCAGAAGTATATTTTTACTGCGATAAAAATGTCGCTGATAAGAACGAGCGAGGGAGCTGGTGAAATCAGTCATTTTGGTGCCCTGACCACTGCGCTTGCGGCAACTATCGGTACAGGTAATATCGTAGGCGTAGGGACTGCAGTGGCAATTGGTGGTCCTGGAGCGGTTTTATGGATGTGGCTGACAGGCCTTTTTGGCATAGCCACAAAATACGCCGAGGCACTTCTTTCGGTAAAATACCGGGTTCATAATCCCGACGGATCATACAGCGGCGGGCCGATGTATGTTATGCAACACGCCCTTAAGCAAAAATGGATGGGAGTATTGTTTGCAGTTTTAACCGCTGTGGCGGCATTCGGGATCGGCAATTCAGTACAGTCAAACTCTATCGCAGTTATGGTCAATGAGACCTTTAATATAAGCCCTTATCTTACAGGCACAATCCTTACTATTCTTACCGCGGCGGTGATACTGGGAGGAATTAAATCAATATCAAGAGTATGCGAAGCACTTGTTCCTTTTATGGCCGCATTTTATGTCCTGGGATGCAGCATACTCCTCATTATGCATTCTGACAAAATTCCGCAGAGTCTTTCTCTGATTTTAGGCGGGGCGTTCACGGGCACAGATGCAGTTGCAGGAGGTTTTATCGGGGCAGGTATTAAAGAAGCAATCAGGTTTGGAGTTGCCAGAGGCTTGTTTTCAAATGAGAGCGGTCTTGGTTCTGCTCCTATAGTAGCAGCGGCAGCACAGACCAAAAACCCTGTAAGGCAGGCACTGATCTCATCAACAGGCACATTCTGGGATACTGTGGTAGTCTGTGCATTTACAGGTCTAGTTATTGTTAATTCAGGTGTCTGGGATGATGGCGGGTCAGGTACAATTCTGACAAAACATGCTTTCAATGATCTCGGTGCAATTGGCCCGGTTATTTTGACAATCGGTCTCCTGACGTTTGTTTTTTCAACAATCATCGGCTGGGCTTATTATGGTGAAAAGGCCATAGAATTTCTTGCCGGGAAGAAGGCAGTTCTGCCATACAGAGTAATTTGGGTTGTTGTGGTTTTTATCGGGTCGGTTCAGTCTTTGAATACAGTATGGCATTTTGCAGATCTGGCAAACGGGCTAATGGCAATTCCTAATCTGATAACCCTTATACTGCTTAGCGGGGTGATAGTAAGTGAGACAAAAAAATATCTTTGGGAAAACAGGCTTGACGAAACCGCAGATGATCAGCACTAATTAAGTTTTATCAGGTATCTATTTATTTGGAATTTTATTAATTTTCATATTGTATTCTTAAATTTTGCAAAATACGAGAGGAGTATTATCAAATGAAGAAATTTTATACTACGCTGGCTGTTTTTTTGTTTGCAGCATCATTAAATTATGCTCAGACCGGTGCTTCAGTAGGCGTTAATCTGGGTTTACCTATGTCAGAATTCGGTGACCTTTCCAATCCGGGATTCGGGCTTTCAGTTCAGCTTGAGTCAGCACTTGTTCCTAAAGTAAGTCTGTATGCAAACCTGGGCTTACTTATGTACAGCGGTAAAGAAAGGAACCTCAGCGCAACCCAGACC
>CAYPMQ010000262.1:0-4912 GCA_964411625.1 uncultured Ignavibacteriaceae bacterium | reverse complement strand
TATCTTAGGGGGAGATAAGACAGGCATACAGAATATATTTTGTTGATATTTTCAATATCCGGAAACGAAAAAAGCGCCATACCGGCGCTTTAGTACCCCCGAGAAGATTCGAACTTCCGACCTGCGGTTTAGGAAACCGTCGCTCTATCCTGCTGAGCTACGGGGGCGTAATTTTAATTTCTTATATCTTACTCACTAAACAGATAAAACCCCCGGAAGATTCTGCCGAAGGCATCCCTTTGGGAGAACTTCCGACCTGCGGTTTAGGAAACCGTCGCTCTATCCTGCTGAGCTACGGGGGCGTAATAATACAAAGTCCAAGCACAAATTTAAGCAATTTCAACCACAAAAAAAATCCCGCCTGCTGCCACACAACGACGGGATTCTTCACCAACCAAGGAGTAAATCAATCTGAAATCTGCTCAGCTCGCTTCTGAATAGACCTCAGGAAGACATTCAAGATAAGTTTTCAGTTCGTCATCGGGCAGAATATTCTCTTTAAGCCCTTTATTTATATATTCTTCATAAGCACCCAGATCAAAAAATCCGTGACCGGAAAGGTTGAAAAGGATTGTTTTTGCTTCACCCGATTCCCTGCATGCCAGAGCATGATTTATAACGGAACGGATAGCATGAGAACTTTCAGGAGCAGGGAGTATACCCTCGGTTTTTGCGAATATAGCAGCGGCGTCAAAAACCTTAACCTGGTCATAAGCCTCGGCAGAGATAACTCCCTGCTCATACAAATAGGAGACCATCGGTGCCATACCGTGATATCTGAGCCCTCCTGCATGAATTGAAGGGGGTAAAAATTTATGTCCGAGTGTATGCATTTTCATCAGAGGTGTAAGACCCGCCTCGTCACCAAAATCATACGCATAAGTTCCTTTTGTAAGCGTGGGGCATGATGCGGGTTCCACAGCAATCACCTTAAGATCCTTCTTCTTACCGCTGAGTTTATCCTGAAGGAAAGGAAAACTCATCCCGGAAAAATTGCATCCGCCGCCTACGCAGGCAATAATGATATCAGGATCGGCTTCAGCCATCTCCATCTGGATTTTAGCTTCCTGACCGATTATTGTCTGATGAAGAAGCACATGATTAAGCACGCTTCCGAGTGCGTAGTTTGTATCATCCCTCTGAGCGGCAAGTTCAACCGCTTCGCTGATTGCGATTCCGAGTGAACCCGGTGAGTCGGGGTTCTCTTCAAGAACTCTTCTGCCGGCAATTGTTCTTGTTGAAGGGCTTGCAATCACTTCCGCTCCGAAAAGCTGCATAAATGTTCTTCTGTAAGGTTTCTGATTATAGCTCACTTTCACCATGTAAACTTCGCACTCCAGCCCGAAATGCTGACAAGCAAAAGAGAGAGCACTTCCCCACTGCCCGGCCCCCGTTTCGGTAACAAGCCTTTTAATGCCGGCTTTCTTGTTATAATATGCCTGTGGAATGGATGTATTAGTTTTGTGACTGCCGGCAGGGTTCAGACCCTCATGCTTAAAATAGATTTTAGCCGGCGTATCAAGATACTTTTCAAGCTTAACAGCACGGATGAGCGGAGTGGGTCTTGATACAAAATAAAGATCCCTTACCTCATCAGGAATTTCTATGTATCTCTCTGTTGCCATCTCCTGTTTCAGCAGGTCTATCGGGAATATTCTCATAAGATCTTCCGGACCAACGGGCTGCTTTGTACCGGGATGAAGAGGTGCGGGAAGCTGCCCCGGGAGATCCGGTGCAATATTATACCATGATCTGGGCATTCTTGAAGAGTCGAGGTAAAATCTTGTACGTTGCATCTTTATGTGTTTCCTTTTGTTTTGTGATTGAGCTAATGGCAAAAAAAAAGCCGCAGACTGAAATTCAATCCACGGCTTTAAAGCAAAAAAACCGTGGAAAGTAAACTTCACTATCCACGGCTCTTTCTTATTATTTAAATATAATTCACGGCAGACAGCGAAGCTTATTGCTCCACCACCACCAATTCCGGGTCTGATCTGAAATTTTTGTGACTTTATTATTTATTTTCATAACAGTTGCAATATAGTTTAAGTAAACCCAATTTCAAAAGAGAAAAATTTGTCCCCATATTAAAAAAATTTTCACTATTTTAATTTCATTAATTCAATTCATAAACTCACAAAAAAAGGATCAAGCCGTGAAAAAACTTCAACTCTCCCTCATCTTATTTGCTGTGGTTCTGAGCGGAAAACTTGTGGCACAATCAGACGAAGACATGAAATCATTCATGGAATACATGACCCCGGGTAAGGAGCATGCAATGATGGCCGAAGAAACCGGAAAATGGAAGACGACAATAAAAATGTGGATGGATCCCAAAGGTGAACCGATGGTCTCAGAGGGAACCGCAGAATCTGAAATGATTATGGGCGGCCGTTATCTGCTTGAAAAACACAAGGCAATGAGTATGGGGATGCAGATGGACGGTATGAGTCTTTCCGGTTATGACAATACCCTCAAAAGATACTTCAGCACATGGATAGACAATATGGGAACCGGAATCATGTATTCAACGGGTGTATGGAATGAAGAAAAGAATAGAATAGAATGGCAGGGCACGATGACGGATCCCATGCTTAAAACAGAAATGCCGATAAAGCAGTACACATGGAATGAGGGAAAAGATAAAATTGTTATGGAGATGTACACGATTGTACCCGGCGGTGAATTTAAGAACATGGAAGTCATTATGACCAGGGAAAAATAAAGTGCCTGCACCTGTAAATTTTAATTTCTGCATGCCGCCAAAGTGCGGCATTTTTTATTTCACTTCATCGTAATTAAGCCTTTGTGAAATTCTTCCTGAATCTGCTCCTCGATCCAGGCGGAATAATTTTTTATTTCACTTCTTCGTAATTAAGACTTTGTGAGCAGTACGGAATCCTGTTATAAATATTCTTACTCCGTAAACTCAGGAGCGCAGACTTGCCATCCCGGCAAAGATAGTACGGAATCCTGTAATAAATATTCTTGCTGCGTAAAAAAAATTACGGGTACCTGAACCTCATCTCCGCTGTAATAACACAGATTTTACATGAGCGGGGGTTTCATCTTTATAACACTCCTCTCTTTTTCGTATATTTGTTTTGGTAATATTAAATTTACCATATATAAATGAATTCAGGAGAATAAGATGACAGAAATTATTGACGTAAGAGCCAGACAAATATTAGATTCCAGAGGGAATCCGACTTTAGAAGCTGAAGTTATTCTTGAAAGCGGTGTGGTTGGAAGAGCAGCCGTTCCCAGCGGTGCATCAACCGGAATAAGAGAAGCAACCGAATTAAGAGATGATGATTTAACCAGATACGGCGGTAAAGGCGTTCTCAAGGCGGTTGAAAACGTAAATAACAAGATTGCAGATACCATTATAGGAATGGATGCAATCGACCAGATCGGGATAGACAGAGAACTTATTGAGCTCGACGGCACCCCCACGAAATCAAACCTCGGTGCAAACGCCATTCTTGGTGTTTCATTAGCCAACGCAAAAGCCGTTGCAGATACTCTGGGTCTTCCCCTCTATATGTACATTGGAGGCTGTAATGCCAAAACACTCCCCGTGCCCATGATGAACATTATCAACGGCGGAAAACACGCAGATAATAACGTTGATTTCCAGGAATTCATGATCATGCCCGGCGGCGCTTCCTCATTCAGCGAAGCTCTCAGAATGGGTGTTGAGACATTTCACTCACTGAAATCTGTTCTTAAGAAAAAAGGTTACAATACTGCGGTGGGTGATGAAGGCGGATTTGCTCCAAACCTGAAATCAAATGATGAAGCAATTGAAGTTATACTTGAAGCGATCGAAAAAGCAGGATATAAACCCGGGAAAGACATTGCAATTGCACTTGATCTGGCTTCATCAGAAATGTTTCAGGAAGAATCAAGGAAATACAGATTCTTCAAATCAACCCAGAAAGAGATTTCATCTGAACACATGGTTGATTTCCTTGCTAAATGGGTCAGCCAGTATCCGATTGTTTCAATTGAAGACGGTTGTGCCGAGCTTGACTGGGATGGATGGAAACTTCTCACCGATAAAATAGGTGACAAAGTTCAGCTTGTGGGTGATGATATTTTTGTAACCAATACCACAATTCTTCAGGAAGGTATTGATAAAGGAATTGCAAACTCAATCCTTATAAAACTGAATCAGATAGGTACATTAACCGAAACCCTTGATGCAATTGAACTCGCCAAAAGAGCAAGCTATACAAGTGTTATCAGCCACAGAAGCGGTGAAACTGAAGACGTTACAATGGCTGACCTTGTTGTTGCAACCAATGCCGGTCAGATTAAAACAGGTTCGGCATCAAGAACCGACCGTATAGCAAAATACAATCAGTTAATCAGAATTGAAGAGGAATTAGGACCTTCAGCCATATTCCCCGGCTTCAAAACAGTTAACTGCAAAATGAATCTTTGAGAATTGATATCAAAGCATAAAAAAAAAGCCCGCATTCAACGGGCTTTTTTTGTTATATCTGATCAAGTCTCTCATGCAACAGGGGCATCAATGAACACCTTTTCACCAATGAAACAATCATCACACCTGTCTTTAGCACAATGTGTTCTGAAGAGCTCTATCATTCCCTGATTAATTATTGTTTTGTGCTTATGCTCTTCAAGATGAAGGCCTCTCGCTATGTCATTGACGAGATTATTATCTGACTCGGTTTTAATGACTTTGTAAACTCCGAAAACCTTGGAAGAGAGTTTCTTCTTCCCGAAAAGATCGAAATAAACATACATAAACGGCAGTATAATGTTTATGAAGATTTCATCTGCCCTGCTGCTTCCCACAAAATACCTGATGTGGAATTTCCCGTTTCTATCGAATTTATAGTGTCTGCTCCAGTAGCCCTCTGCCTTGATTATAAATAATGAT
>CAYPMQ010000261.1:0-4927 GCA_964411625.1 uncultured Ignavibacteriaceae bacterium | reverse complement strand
GTTTTACGGAGAAGGTTCAATTTATTCGAGACCGGAGCACGGATTCATATCAACGGTGGAAAAACTCACAAACGGTGATGTAAAGAAGTTTTATAAATCGAGCTTTAATGGCAGATACAGAGCATTTCTTGCTGCAGGACGTGCTGATAAGTCGGAAATAATTGCTCTGACAGATAATTATTTCGGGAAACAGGAAGCCGCCGGTACGATAATTATTCAGGATCCCGTTAACAACGATTATAAAGGCAAAATCTATATAACCGATTTCCCGGGCGCACTGCAGTCTGAAATTTATGTGGCACAGATACTGCCGCCGCCTCCATCTGATGAACTTCGTGCAATGATGCTTGTAAACTATGTTCTCGGCGGACAGTTCTCAAGCAGGCTTAATATGAATCTGAGGGAAAAGAACGGTTATACGTATGGTGTTCATTCAAATGTTACCTCACTCAGATATCATTCGGTGATCATCACAGAAGGATCTTTTGACACTCAGAAAACCGGAGGGGCACTATCGGAAATTTTGTATGAGTATGCAAGAATTGCAGAAGATTTTTCTGAAAAAGAGCTTCAGGAAGCTAAAGACTACTTCACCAAGGCCAACAGGCTCCGTTTTGAAACAACGGGGCAGACAGTGCTTGCATTAAATGCAATAAGAAGGTATGGCTTCCCGACTGATTATTATAAAACATACGCCGATAAAATAAATGCGGTTACATTTGATCAATGTCTATCGGTGATTAAAAAGTATCTCAACCCCGATAGTCTTTTTATTTCCGTTACCGGTGACAAGGTCAGTGTTATTGATGAGCTAAAAGAAAAATTCCCCGGAAGGGAAGTACTGTTAACAGATAATGAGGGAAGGCTTATACAGTGACAGCAGCCGGCTGAATCGGGTAAGTGGCAGCAGTATCAATTTTAACTGAGCAGCAAGGTAATGTATATTTTATGGTTGCCGGGTATTGTAAGCTTTTTTTCTTTATTAAGTTATAAGTTAATATTTTGATATACATTCGGGGGGAAGAATCCCCCGAATATACTGAAATTATTATGTAAACCCGTTTATTCCTTTTAACGCAACCGCATGAAATGCCAGCCCGGCATCTTTAATTTTTACCTTGCATTTCTTAAAATAATCAGTTGTTTTTTTATTTCTGATCTCAAGTCTGACCAAATAAGTTATTTGTGAAGACAGTTGCATCCAACAAAACAATTGATGCCAATGGCGTGCCAAATTATATAAAGACAATCATACAACGCATACAGCAGGCATATCATTATAAAATCACACAAACCATTCCGCAGGCATAAGATCACATAGAGACAAATATCCGCACAATCATACAATCTCCACTTAAGGCGGGAAAGCATACAATTCTCCGCCAGTATAATCTCATTAAGCTTTTTATTTAAGAATTTCTGAAATGGAAAGGAATCTTACACCTTTTCTTTTCAGGAGTTTGATTTCATCGCTGAGGAAGAAATAATCTTCGGCCTGAGCAAGAATAATGACTTTGCTGTTAGGTTTCAGTCCTTTTACATGATTTCTGAAAGATGCGGTGACTTCAGATGAGTCTGAGCCTTCAACTCTCTTCATGCGGTTAGTAGCGAGAATTCCTGCTCCCCTTTTTTCAAATTCTTCTCTTACAAAGGGAAATACTGTGGAATTATAAAGCACTCCCTCATGATCGATTGAATAAACCGAATCAGAAGGGAAGACTCGTATAATATCATTGATTACAAGCTGCAGCCTTCTCTTGGAATAATCTTTACCTATCTTGAATTCAATTTCCTCAGACTCTTCATCAAGCTCAATCAGGTAATCTTTACCGCTTTCCCTGATATGATTAATCAGCAATGAGTTTTTTCTTGTAGGTGTAAGGAGCAGTGCAAAAATATCTCCGAGGTTCAGCAAATCGTTAGCTCTTGCAGGGGCAAGATCAGGATATCCGGAAAGTACTATAGAGATTTCACCGGCTTCACGAGTGATTTTTTCAAGCTGTATGACAGTGATTTTTATTTCACCATCTTTGGTTTTCAGACTTATGGCCGATTCAGCATCGCGTTTAACTTCAATGCCTGATATCGGGATATCAAAATGGGAGAGTGAACTGTAAAGATACTGTAGAAAAATTATGAGAGGAAGATCTGCCGGGACACCGATTTTATAAGAGCGGACGATATTAGCTTTGCCTTTTTTGCCTTTGGTCAGATACTTTTCCGGTATGGAGAATTGTCTGAGTGAAAGATCAAGCAGACTGTCAAGTTTTGCAGAAGAAAAAGGATATTTTACAAAAGATTCATCCGTATCATTATTTTTAGCAGGACTATCAGATAAAAATCTTTCGGATAGCGCATTGGCTGCAACAAGCAGAATCGTAAGGAAGAACAGGTAAACGGCAGCCCGCCTTTTAAACTCCACGGCAACTCTTTTTACTGGTCAGTGAATGAAGCCGGTCTTTTTTCCATAAAGGCAGAAGTGCCCTCCTTAAAATCTTTTGTATCGCAGCAGATTCCGAAAAGGGAGGCCTCGTATTTAAGACCGGAAGCAAGATTCATGTGGGAAGTCTGTGTTATAGCATTCAATGCATATCTGACGGCATTAAGCGGCTTTGAAGCAATTTTTGCCGCTGTTTCCATGACTTTAGACATAAACTCATCTTTATTATACACCCGGCTAACGAGCCCGATTCTGTAAGCTTCTTCAGCAGTAATCATATCACCTGTAAGGATCATTTCGGCTGCTCTTGCTTTATTTATCAGCCGGGATAATCTCTGTGTTCCGCCGTAACCGGGAATTATTCCAAGATTAACCTCCGGCTGACCAAATTTAGCATTTTCAGCGGCGTATCTTATATGACATGCAAGTGCGAGTTCACATCCGCCGCCAAGGGCAAACCCGTTAACGGCAGCAATCACCGGTTTAGGTGAATTTTCGATGTCATCAAAAACACCTTGTCCGAATTCCGCAAAATCAAGCCCGGTCAGAGCACTGCATTTACTCAGTTCGCTGATATCTGCTCCGGCAACGAATGACTTTTCTCCGCTTCCTGTAATCACAATTACTTTTACTGAACTGTCATTACTGAGTTCATGAATGGCTGATTTCAGATCCAGCAGAACCTGATGATTCAGCGCATTAAGCTTATCGGGTCTGTTTACTGTTACCAGAGCAACTTTGTTGCTTATTTCGGTTAATAAGGTCTGATATGTCATATCTGTTTCCTCAAAAAGATACAAATAAAGGTAAGCGAAGTTTCAGATCCAGTGAAAGGAACTGATTTGATTTAACGTAGTTATAATTTGCAATTAATTCCAGGGCAAAAGCCGATACTCCGACCCCGAATGAAAATCCCGGAGCGATTCCGTCTTCCAGAAAATTGTTTTTCCCGAGTCCTCCTTTGTAATCATGAACTTCTTGAAACACATTCAAAGAAAATCCTGCCTCAAAAACAGGCATTATCGGGATCATATTCTGAATAAGGGGTGACATGTAATATCTGATCCCCACGCCCATCGGGACATGCGCAATTGAGTAATGAGTAAATTCAGTAAGCTGATAATACTCCTGAGACCCGGCAAAGATTTCATATCCGAGTTTCCCGTATATAAAAAAGGGAAGGAATTTGTCATCGGTAAAGGATAGCTCAAAATTCCCGCCGTATCCAAGAACGCTCCGTTCTGCAAAATTGGATATGGGCATCCTTGGCCCTACACCTATAGAGAGGAAATAACCCCGGGCACGGTCTGATCCTTCGGTCACACCGGAAATGGCTATTACAAGAAGTATAATCGAAATGTATTTTTTCATAATTTCTGGAATTATCTTTCAAAGATACAAAAAATAAGGGAAAGCAGCAGATACACAGATCATAGGGGGCACGTACATCTATCTGAATAATTCTGTGCCGACCCCATGCTTATAGACCAGCTCACCCCCGTGCAATCCGGTGTAAATGAGCAGAAGAATACCTGCCACTGATAACCCTGTCAGCAGCCACATCCGTACTGAGGTTACAGCCTTATCATCTTTCCGCAGTACCTTCTTAATCCATGTAAGAATATAAACCGCAGATAAAATTGAATAGAACCACATAAGCATGGTAGCACCATCCTCATGTTCAGAAAGAACCTGCCTGATATCTTTATCGCTCCCGGTTTCCTGTTTATTTTCCAGGATTGTGAGGGTTTCCTGAGCAGATAGGTTCCCGGTGAAAACAGCGGTAAGTCCGGAAAGTACTCCGGCTATTATAAAAACAAGACTCAGAGTGAGAAAATGGTCTTTTTTCCTTATGACCCATAAAAGAGCAGTAACTGCATGAGCAATAAGCAGAACAAGAGGAAAGTGTACAATAAGCGGATGCATGTCATTAAGTTCTATCATTACCGGTTTCTCTCAAAATGTTTTTTTGTTTTTTTATGGCGCAGACTGAACATCTGGTTTAGCTGAATCCTGATAAAAAAATTCTGCAGGCGCTGCAGAAAACTGAAAGGCGGGGAGTATGTGATATGATCTGTCATTATCACACCTCCGTCAGTTTCTTCAAATTTATGTATGTGATAAAATTTTCCGAAAATCCCCTTAAGCTGATTATCTGTTATGTAAAATGGCCTTTCGTAGTCAGCAATCTCTATTTCCCAGACTGAGCTGAAAATCAGGAAATTTACCCTCAGTTTTACTCTTGATCCTTTTTTTAGAGGTATATCGGATATTCCGAGTAATTTAACAAATGGAAAAGGCGGCGAAATCAGGGGCAGGTTGTTTGTATCGGCATGGAAAAGCCATAAATCATCAATCAACGCATTCTTTATCAAAACCTTTTTTTCAAATATATATTCATTCATCAGTATGTCACTTTATATAAATATAATCCGTGTGCAGGGGCCGAAGCAGCGCTAAGCTTTCTGTCTCTGCCTTCTGTTATAT
>CAYPMQ010000260.1:0-4940 GCA_964411625.1 uncultured Ignavibacteriaceae bacterium | reverse complement strand
CTGGTAAGCCTGAGCAGGGAGAGAAGTGAACTGGTTGATTTTGTGGAGGCTTACGAAAAGTATGCCAAAGTTCTTGCGGACCTGAAAGAAAACAAAGAAATTCTTGAATCATCAGATGACAAGGATCTGGTTGCTATGGCCCAGGAGGAACATGACGGGCTCAAGGAACTCAGAGACAAAATGGAAGAGGAAATTAAAATACTCTTGCTCCCTAAAGATCCTAATGACAATAAAAACGCCATACTTGAAATAAGACAGGGAACCGGAGGTGAAGAGGCTGCATTGTTTGCCGGCGATCTTTTCAGAATGTACTCCCGTTATGCAGAAGTCAGGGGCTGGAAAACTGAAATCATTGATCTGAATGAAACAGGAGGCAAGGGCGGTATAAAAGAAGTTGTTGTTGCCATCAGCGGCGATAATGTTTACGGGGAGCTAAAATTTGAAAGCGGAGTTCACCGTGTACAGCGTGTGCCTTTAACAGAGGCGAGCGGCAGGGTGCATACATCTGCCGCATCGGTGGCGGTTCTGCCGGAAGTCGAGGAGGTTTCAGTGGATATTAATCCCGCAGATCTTAAAATAGATGTTTACAGATCAGGCGGTGCAGGAGGTCAGAACGTAAACAAAGTTGAAACTGCAATTCGTATCACACACGTCCCATCCGGTATCGTGGTTCAGTGCCAGGATGAACGTTCACAGCTAAAGAACAGGCAGAAAGCAATGAAAGTGCTTGCGGCAAGACTTTATGATCTTGAAATGAGCAAGCAAAACTCCGAGATTGCCCAGCAGAGGAAACTCATGGTTAGAAGCGGTGACAGAAGCGATAAAATCCGCACATATAATTTCCCGCAGAACAGAGTAACAGATCACAGAATAGGATTTACAATGTATAATCTGACAGGGTTCATGAACGGTGATCTTACTGATATGATTGAAGCTCTCAAGGTTGCGGATACTGCTGAAAAGCTCCAGGCTGAAGTCTGATTCAGACAAATTGAAAATAAAATTTTGTATTTATTTGGAATATTATAATTTTTCAATGGCATCAAGGTCAGTCAGGCTGCTGAACTGCCGTATAAAGTCCAATATTTAAAACCGATTGGATAATGCCTTTTAATTCTCATCTTAAAAATTATAACTGTATAAAATGGATATTCAGACCATAACGTCAAAACTTGCTGAGCAGGTAGCCCTTGTTGATATTGATATACCTGAAAAAGAAGAGATCCGCCGGCTGATTGCAGCCCTTAAAGGAAATATCTCTGCTGCACTTTCAGCGGGTTATTCAAAATCAGTGATGCAGTTTCTTCAGAATGCTAAAGCTGCATTAAATGAAGCTGAAAGCCTTGTAAAGAAATCAGGGGCTTCAGACAGGGAAGAAGCAGCCGGACTGAATGGATTATTTACAGAGGTCAGAAAAAGTCTCTATTCTGAAATAAAACGCACCGGCATGCATATATGCTGATATCACCCATACAATTATTCAGCTATGGCGCTTTGAATGAAATTTTTTTACTGAAACAGACTAAAAAATTTAAGAAAAACATGAAAAAAACGATTCTTCTCATACTCCTGCTGACTATTGTCGGTTACTCACAGCCAAATTACACCATTCTTATTTCATTTGATGGTTTCAGGCATGATTACATGGAAAGAGACCTTACCCCGACTCTCAAAGAAATTGAAAAAAACGGTGTAAGAGCAGCTTCGCTTCGCCCCGTTTACCCTTCAAAGACCTTTCCCAATCATTATTCTATCATCACGGGGCTCTATCCTGAAAATCATGGTATTATTGCTAATACATTTTATGATCCTCAGACTGATGAGACCTACAATATAAGTGATTCCACAAAAGTTACTAATGCTAAATGGTATTCAGGTGAAGCTTTCTGGGAAACTGCACAGCGACACGGAATAATTGCTGCGAGTTATTTCTGGCCGGGTTCTGAGATGAATCTTGATTACAGAAGACCGAGATACTTCATGAAGTATGATCATCACAGGCCATATAAAACACGCGTTGACGGTGTTATTGAGTGGCTGAAACTGCCGTACAATGAGCGCCCGAGATTCATCACTCTCTATTTTGATGCTGCGGATAGTTACGGTCACAATTACGGGCCCGATTCAGACAGTCTTAATTACGCCATTGGTGTACTTGACAGGATTACTTCATATCTTCTTCAGCAGCTTTCTGAAACGGATGTCAAGGATTCCGTAAACCTCATATTCGTTTCTGATCACGGAATGACTGAGGTTGACACAACGAGATATATTGATGTTGAGCAGATCATAGGGAAAGAATTTAATGTTAAATTCTGGAACTGGGGTACTTTTACATTAATTCAGCCTGATAAGGCACAGACAGAAGCAGTTTTCCAGAAGCTGAAAAAGAATCAGAACCATTTCAGAGTTTACAAAAAAGATGAAATCCCGGATTTTTATCACTTTTCTTCAAGTCCCCTGTTATCCGATATAATTCTGATAAGTGATCTCGGGTGGGAGATCGGAACCACTGCCCATCGTGAGCATTATAAAAAATGGAATTCCCGTGGTAACCATGGTTATGAAAAAGATCATATTGACATGCACGGATTCTTCCTGGCCACAGGTCCTGATTTCCGCAAAGGATTCAAAACCGGCACCCTCTGGAATATAGATATCTACCCCCTGCTCTGTGAAATCTTTAACATACCCGTAAGATCAAATATAGACGGTAAGGCAGAGAGGATAAGGTTTTTGCTCGCTAAAAATGCTTTTTAGCGCCGTTGTTAGTTGTCCGTTGATTGATGTTCGTAAGCAGCATAAGTGCAGGCCCGGATTTTAATTAACATGAACATATTATAAATAAATGAGTTTTTTGATCGTTTTCAATTTGTGATTGTCATAAAGCAGGATTTCAGATGAATAATTACACAGAGCTTGAAGTATGGATTAAATCCAGGCATTTAGTTAATGCTGTTTATGACCTTACGAAAAAGTTTCCCGCAGAAGAATTATATACTCTGGGAAGTCAGATGAAAAGAGCTGCGATATCAGTTCCTTCAAATTTTGCCGAAGGATTGTGGAGAAACACCTGAAAAGATACTATTCAGTTTTTACACATAGTAAGAGGTTCATTATTTGAACTTGAAACCCAGTTATATATTGCGGTTGATCAAAAGTTTATATCAGTCGAAGAATTTACTGAAGTTCTTTCTAAAATAGGCCAATGCAAACAACTTCTCAATGGATTTATTAATTATTTTACAAGATTAAAAGAAAAATGATTAACAATGCGAATTAATGAATTGGCGGATTTTATTCTTCAGTAATGAAACTATTTTAAGAATTAATCAATTTTTATTATAGATTGACCCTTGTTGATCCGAATAACGAACAACTTTTTCCCGGAGTATCACCTTGAATCTATTAAAACAGATAACGTTAGGCCTGGTGCTGATGAGCAGCATGGCATTTCCACAGGTCATTAAGGATCTTATTAAACCGCTGAATGTGCAGACTGGTAAAGAGTCAAAGTTTGTTATAAGCGATGTCTTTTATATAAAAGGAGGGTACAGCAGCCTGAAATTCAAAGAAAACCCGAGAGTAAAAGCTGAGTTTTCTCTGAAGGATTCAGTTCTGACAATCTCCCCCCGTGAGAATGCACGCGGATTTGAACTCCTTCATTTTGAACTTAACGGGAATGATTATGTGATTCCCGTGAAGGTGAAGAAACCTGATTATTACACGTTTGAGTTTCATGCCGAAAAACAGTATAAAGATGTTTTTGTGATCGGGAGTTTTAACGGCTGGAACAGAAGCGGTGACCGCATGACTGATCCGGATGGTGATGGAATTTATACGGCAGATATAGCGCTCGATCCGGGAAGATATGAGTACAAGTTTTATGCCGATGCCCAGGAGATTGTTGACAAGAGAAATGATGTTCAGGTTCCGAACGGTCTTGGAGACTTCAATTCTGTAATTGTGATCACCAGGGAGGGCGAACCTAATCTCTTCCTTCAGATCATGGGTATGGAAGATGCCGGTGATGAGGTGATTTTTGAGTATCTCAATAAGACTAATTTTGCTTCTGATGTGGATACGCTTGAGAAAATTGTTGCCATGCTCGATAATAAACAGCTCCCGATGGAAAGAGTGCAGTGGGGTGAGAATTACGGTTTTAAAGTAAAACTCAGGAAATCAGAACTGAAAGGGGAAAATCACCTCCGTGTTGCTGTTCTTTACAGTGATTATATAAGAGTGTCCAATATTCAGCATACGCTTCTGATTAACGGGAAACCCGCAGGGTCACCCGGCGTAAAGGAGACCTGGTATGACGGCATAATCTATTCAATCATGATTGACCGCTTTAATGACGGTGATAAATCCCTGAACAACCCCATTAAACACGATTCCCTTTTCCTTCCGGCAAATTACAACGGCGGTGATTTTCAGGGTATAATTGATAAGCTTAACGATGGCTATTTCACAGACCTTGGAATTAATACTATCTGGATATCACCTGTTTATGATAATCCGAACGAGGCTTTCAGAGAGTTCCCCCCGCCGTATCATTATTACTCGGGGTACCATGGTTACTGGCCCATCGATTTCACAAGAACCGAAGAGAAATTCGGATCCATGGAGAAACTTAAAGAGCTCGTCAAAATTGCTCATTCAAAAGGTATAAAAGTTTTACTCGATTTCGTTTCTCATCATACCCACGAACAGCATCCCGCTTTCAAGGCTCACAGAGACTGGTTCGGAGTGCTTGATCTGCCCGATGGAAGAAAAAATCTGAGACTCTGGGATGAGTACCGCCTTTCAACATGGTTTGAGCCATATCTCCCCTCTTTTGATTTCACAAAAGCTCCCGAGGCTATTCAGGTTGTATCAGACAATGCCCTCTGGTGGCTTGAACAAACAGGCGCTGATGGTTACAGGCATGAAGCGGTAAA
>CAYPMQ010000259.1:0-4951 GCA_964411625.1 uncultured Ignavibacteriaceae bacterium | reverse complement strand
CCATTCTGTAGATTCCGTTGCCGGGCAGACCTTTTGTCCGGTCAATCCGCTCCCATGAGGCTCGTTTGTTGAATTTGTAAAGCCCCCCCAGATTAAATGAGGGTTTTTCCTTGCTGACAAACTCCTGCGTGCCAAACCAGACAAAGTTGTTGTCAAAAACAAAATCAGACACCGAAACAAATTCACCGTCGCCGTTGAAACCACGGTTCTGGTTGTTGATGTAGTCGAGTTCCGAAGGATCAAACGATCCTGAGGAATAACTGTATATAAAGGCTCCGGATTCCGTACCGATCCAGACCCTGTCCTTCCCTTCAGGTTTTATTATGTTTATGTTATTTGAGCGGGGATTTTTGCCGCGGGTAAGTTCGTAGTCTGAATATTTCTGCTTTTTTACATCAAGAATTGAGAGATTAATAAACCTCCCGATCCAGAGCTGTCCGCGGCTTTCATCATAGTGAAGGGTTTTCACCCAGTTGCCGTAATCGCCGCCTGATGAGAATTTTCTTTTTTTCCATTTGCCATCTTCACGGTCAAGCACAAGCAATCCGCTGCTTGTTCCTGCCCAGACATAATCTTTTGATGCGGCAATGCAGTAAAAAAAGTCCTCGGGGATATTTCCGTTCCGGGTACTGTATGAGGTGAATTTTTTGTTTTTATAATCAATTCTGTAAATGCCTCCCCCGTTGGTTGCCACCCAGATATCAGTTCCATCCCCGGCAATCCCGGTGACGTTATAGCCTGAAAGGACTTCCTCAGACTCTACCTGCGCTTTAAGTGCGGCAGCGGAGAAAACAAAAAAAAGCATCAGAAAAATTAATCTGCGGTAAATCATAATAACCTGTTTAATCAGTAACTTTCACCATCGGTGGGGAAGCTCCCCGCCTTAACATCGCTGATATAGTTTTTAAATGAATCGTTCAGAACATCGGCAAGATTGGCGTAGTATCGAACAAATTTGGGATGAAATTCCTTATTGAGGCCAAGCATATCGGGGGTCACGAGGATCTGTCCGTCACAATTCACACCGGCGCCTATCCCTATGGTCGGTATTGAAATTGAGTCAGTGATCTCCTTTGCAAGCATCTTTGGAATTTTTTCAAGCACTATTGAAAACGCACCTGCCTGTTCAAGAATTTTTGCATCTTCAAGAATTTCATGAGCTTCCTCATCTTCGGTTCCGCGCTGTTTGTAGCTTCCGAACTTATGGATGCTCTGAGGAGTAAGTCCGAGATGCCCCATCACGGGAATTCCCGCCTCGGTAATCTTTCTTACAGATTCCGCAACGCGTTTACCGCCTTCAAGCTTGACACCGCCTGCCGGGGTTTCCTTGAGGATTCTTCCCGCATTTCTGAAAGCTTCATCGGCGCTGAGCTGGTAAGACATGAATGGCATATCAACAACCACCATTGCCCGTGAAACAGCTTTAGAAACAGCTTTGGTATGATAAATCATTTCATCCATGGTAACAGGCAGAGTGGTCTCATTTCCCTGGAAAACGTTCCCGAGGGAGTCGCCTACCAGAATCAGATCAATACCTGCTTCATCAAGCAGTTTTGCCGTAATAAAATCATAAGCCGTAAGAGCAGATATCTTGACCCCTTCCTTTTTCATGAGGCTTAGGGTCTTGGTTGATACCCGCTGAAATTTTCCGTAAATACTCATTTTAATTCCTGACTTAAGCTATGAGCTTTAAAAATAAATTCATCATCTTTTTGTATAAAAACACACCCGAAATGTTCCTCGAATCCTGCACGCAGGCAGTTTTTCAGCCTTTCAATATCCGTCTTCTCATTGAGGACCGTATCAATTTCAACTGTCTTTTCATTCAGAGCATTATTAACATTAGTTTTAACAACCTCTTCTGTGAGATACTCATGCAGCTTACGGTGAAAAGTACCGGTAAGCAGTGATCCGTGCTGAAGCAGTCTTGAACCCAGTCTCCTCTGTGCACTTCCTGCAAGCTTTTTCCCGTCAAAAGTCAGTTCGCTTTTGGCAGGCACCGCAAAACAGGCAGCACTCACGGGAGTTTTATAAAAAGAGGGAAGATGGGTTTCCTTTTCCTCCAGTGAAATATTATTAAAAACAGAGTTATATTTTATAAGACCTTTTTTTAATGCAGCGTTGATATTTTGATAAATCGCCCTGATTGAATCCGCAGGACCGGGTTTCAGAGCAACAGAGTATGTGAGCTCTTCTGCATGAAGTATGGCTCTTCCGCCCGTTGGTCTTTTTACAAAGTCAAGTCCGTCACGTTCAATCAGTTCCTTGTTAAGCTCGTTTTCACTCTGTGTGTTTCCGAGTGATATACAATAAGGATTCCATGTGTAAAAACGAAGGTAAAAATCTCCCTCTCTGCACACCCCGGCCATTTTGAGGTCAAAATCCATATTATATCTTCCGGTATTTGCACCGGAATTTATATATACCGCGTTCAAAATTATAGAAGGTCCTTACTTACTTTATAATACCTCTGTCACTCTGCTCAATGAACCCGAGAATCTCGGCAGAATAGACATCATCCGGATAAATTTCACGGATCTTCGCCTTTGCCTGAGTGAGATTCATTCCTGAGTTATAGATCAGATGATAAATATCTTTTATTTTGAAAATATCATCATTGTTGAACCCTCTCCGTCTTAGCCCGAAAAGATTGATGCCGTGAAAAGTAAGCGGCTCGCTGCCCGCAAGTATATAGGGGGGGATATCCTGTACAATTCTGAACCCGCCGCCAATCATTGAATGTCTGCCGATTTTACAGAACTGATGCACCGGGGTTGAACCTCCAATGGTGACATATTCGCCTATGTGAACATGGCCTCCTATCTGCACACTGTTTGCTATAACGCAGTTATCTCCCATCTCACAGTCATGAGCAACGTGGGAGTATGCCATGAGGAGACAGTTTGAGCCTATTGAGCTCCTGCCTGTTTCAACGGTTCCTTTATGAAGGGTGCAGAATTCATGTATGGTGGTGTTATCACCGATGTAAAAATAGGTCTGTTCATCTTTGAACTTCTTATCCTGCGGGTTGTGGGCAACCGATGCTCCCTGATATATTTTAACTGACGAGCCGATTCTGGCACCGTTATAAATACACGCGTGGGGACCAATGTAAGTGTTATCGCCAATTTCAACATCATCGTAAATTACCGCAAAAGGAGAAACTGTTACGTTCTCACCTAATCTGGCTTTAGCGCTGACCATTGCATTTGGATGTATATTTACCATAATTTATCCGGTTTTTATCTGTCAACAATTGCGGCCATAAACTCAGCTTCAGCCACAAGGGTGTCATCAACATATGCTTTTCCTGACATCCCTACAAATTTAGTTCTCTTATTCGTCATTTCTATCTCAAGTCTCAGTACATCACCCGGGACTACGGGCTTTCTGAACTTTGCATTGTTAATCTGCATGAAATAGGCATTCTTTTCTTCCGGCTTTTCCAGAGAGTTAAGTATAAGGATTCCGCCCACCTGTGCCATTGCCTCAATGATCAAAACCCCGGGCATAATCGGGTTGCCGGGAAAATGCCCGCTGAAGTAAGGTTCATTTGCAGAAACGTTTTTGAGTCCTGTAACTCTCTGATCAAGGTCAAGGTGTACAATTTTATCGACAAGCAGAAAAGGGTATCTGTGCGGAAGAATCTTCTGTATTGCATTTATGTCAAAAACAATCCCTTCTCTTTTGACATGCTGATATTTTTTGACGAGTTTTTTCTGCTGATAAAGCTTACGGATCATTCTGGCAAATTCAACGTTTGCCTTATGCCCCGGGCGGGCAGCAAGTATCTGGGCTTTGATAGGAGCACCGATAAGTGCCAGATCTCCGATCATATCGAGGAGTTTATGTCTGACGGGTTCGTTTTTAAATCTTAATTCCTTGTTGTTGAGAATTCCGTTTGAACCAAGGTTTATAGGATCAACAATTCCGATCTTCTTTCTGAGAGTATCAAGCTCCTCATCATTCATTTTTTTATCAACTATGACAACCGCGTTATCAATATCACCGCCTTTAATGAGCCCCTGATTAGAAAGCATTTCTACTTCGCTGAGGAAACAGAAGGTACGGCACGGAGCAAATTCAGTAACAAATTCTTTTTCCAGATCAAACAGCCCCGAGTGCTGGCTGCCCAGTGCGGGATTCATATAATCAACCATGACGGTGATTCTGTAGTTATCAAGCGGGAGGGCAACAATATCAACACCTCTTTCCTCGTCATGCAACTGTACAGTCTGGTCAATAATGAGGTAGTCTTTGGGAGCGTCCTGTTCAACAAGACCGGCTTTCATGAGAGCATTTACATAGGGCATTGAAGATCCGTCGCCAACCGGGGGTTCAATACCGTCAAGCTCTATCTTCAGGTTATCTATCTGCAACCCCACAACAGCGGCAAGCACATGTTCCACGGTATGCACTTTGGCTTCACCTATTCCGAGCGTGGTTCCTCTGGAAACATCTACAACATAATCACAGACTGCGGGAATTTCGGGATTGCCACCAAGATCAGTTCTTATGAATCTGATACCGTAGTTTTCGGGGGCGGGCTTAAATCTCATTATCGTTTCATGGCCGGTATGAAGACCAACGCCGGAAATGACAACTTCTTTAGCAATTGTTCTCTGTTTTTCTAACATACTCTCAGTATTAATTTTTAAATTAATTAAATTTTAAAGGTACTAATTAACCGCCAAATTTTCAATTAAGAACTTAAGTAAATCATCCAAAGTCAGAATTTATAAGAATTTACGCCCCTTTTGAGTGGGGTTTCCCTTGATTATTTCCTTATAGTGTAATTGATGAAGCTCAAATCAGTATGGGAGAAATACCTGAACCGCACAAGAGGCTGATGCCCCTGAGAAAATCATGAAACTTTCAATGGTGGCTGACTTGGCTGCTGAAGCCGCAAAGTCAGCCGGAAGAATGTTCTGCCCGGTTAGGACTTTTAATG
>CAYPMQ010000258.1:0-4987 GCA_964411625.1 uncultured Ignavibacteriaceae bacterium | reverse complement strand
GTGCTTACCACTGATTCAATCGAACAGGCTATTGAACGTGCGGGTACAAAATCAGGTAATAAAGGCTGGGATGCAGCGGTTTCAGCAATCGAAACAGTGAACGTCATTAAACAAATTTAATTTATCAGGCCTCCCGCCCCGGGCGGCCTTCCAGTTTCCCCGCCGGATTTTGTTCGACTTTTTACATGATCTTTCTGAAATATTTATGAAGACAATTTTTGTATTTTTTATTTTAATATCAGTTTTGTCAGTCAGTGCCTCTGCTCAGAACCAGGGAGACTGGAAAATCTATTCCGATAAAAAGGAGGTGAATTCCTGCATGCTCATGGGGTCGGATCTCTGGTCAGCAACCTCAGGAGGAGTGTTCAGACATACTTTCACTGATTCTTCATATCTCCTTTTGACAAAGGCTGAAGGATTAAACGGTTCGCCAATCAATTCACTCACCATAGATAAATACGGTAAAATCTGGTTCGGTTCAGTAAACGGAATAATTGACGTTTATGATCCCGCGAACGGGAAAACAACCACTATTCTTGATATTTACAATTCCGGCAGATCATCAAAGGCGGTAATTAACCTTGTTGCTAAAGGTGATACGATTATAGCAGCCACCGAATTCGGAATTTCCCTGATCAATATAAACGACCTTAACTTTTATGATTCTTACCTGAAACTGGGTAATTTTTCAGTGAATACGCGTGTCAATTATGTTCTCATTGATTCTGTTGTTTTTGCCGCTACTCCCTCGGGAATTGCCGTTCAGAAAAAAGGGGCTGATAATCTTACTGCACCAGAATCATGGAATAATTTTACGACTTCATCCGGGCTTCCTTCAAACATCGTCTATTCGATCGTCAATTACAGAGGCAGTATCGTTGCTGCAACAGAACGCGGTCTGGCGAAGTATGAAAACGGAACCTGGGTTTCTTACCTGCCGGGTCTGAGAAATCAGGTTATCAATACAATGAAGGTTGATGGAGACCGTCTGATAGTTTCTGCAAAAAACACCCTGCAGACCGTGAATCCGTATGGTATTTACTTTACTCGTGACGGGGCAGTAACAGATTCAGTTCTTAATCTCCCCCTGATCTCATCAATTGCCGGAAGTTATGACTCGAAATATTATATAGGCTCATCACTTGGCATCATCATAATAAACACGGGCTTTGTAGAGGCTGTTTTGTTTCCCGAAGGTCCCGGTGCCAACCTTTTTGCTGATATTAAAACCACTAAAGAGGGTAGTGTCTGGATAGGAAGCGGTATTGATATTTCGGGTAAAGGCATTTATAATTTTTATGAAGGCAGATGGAAAACCTATGACGTTACAAACATCCCCGGGCTGCCAACTAACGGTTATAACAATATCCACATTGCAAATGACGTCATTTATGCAGGAAGTTACGGCAGAGGATTTCTTAGAATAAGACCGGGAAATCAGTATGATATTTTCACTGCGGCAAACACACCTGTTAAAGGCATCCCTGCCGACACAAATTACCTGATTATTCCCTCTATCAGAAGTGATTCAAAGGGTAATATATGGCTGCTTAATTATGACTCCCCTGACCGTAAAATACTTTTTGCTCTTAATTCTTCAGATGAATTTTTCGGATTTGAAAACAGGCAGAATCAGTTCGTGAATGTTTACCGTGAGCTTGAGGTTGACCTTTCTGATACAAAATGGTTTTTTGCCCAGTCAAGAACCGATGTGTTTTATTTTAATGAAAGGAACACACTTTCAATCACGACCGATGACATCTTCGGTGTGATAAATGAATCAACAGGTCTTAACGGACAGCGTATCAATACCATAGAAATTGATAAGCGGGGTGATCTCTGGATAGGTACTGACCTGGGTATCAATGTTGTCTCCGGACTCTCTGCAATTCTGAATACAAGCGGTTCATCCAAACCAAGAGTCTCATCTGTTTTCTCTGTAAGACAGCAGAAAATAAATGCAATTGTCGTTGATGCAATAAATAGAAAATGGGTCGGCACAGATCAGGGGCTGATTCTCCTTTCTGCTGACGGCAGTAATCTGATCGCCGCTTATGACACAAAGAATAGTCCGCTCCTTTCTGACGAGGTAAAAACTCTGGGAATTGATGAAACCAACGGCATACTGTATATCGGTCAGTCTGGTGGGCTTATCGCATTTAAAACCGATGCTCAGGCGCCTGAACGTGATTATTCTAATCTGAGAGTATTCCCGTCACCATATAAAATAGACGGATCCGGCAAACAACTCACAATTGACGGACTGATAAAAGATTCTGAACTTATGATTCTGAATCTTGCAGGTGACCTCATCAGAACCCTCTCCACTCCCGGCGGAAGAGTTGCATTGTGGGATGGCAGAGACCTCTCCGGAAAATACGTTTCCTCCGGCGTTTATTATCTCATTGCACATGATACCGAAGGAAACACGATCGGGAAAACCAAGTTTGTGGTGATCAAAGAATAATATGCTTGATCTTATTAATGTTTCACTTCAGTTCGGGGGAGACTACCTTTACAGGAATGTCAGTTTAAAAATTAATAAACTTGACCGCTTCTGTCTTGTAGGGGCTAACGGTACAGGTAAATCATCACTCCTTAAACTAATCAATGGTGAACTGCTGCCTGAATCAGGTGATATCAGCAGAAAGAAGAATCTTCGGATAGGATACCTGCCTCAGGATAACGTAGCGCACAAAGGCAAACTCCTTCTTGAAGAAGTTCTTTCGGGACTGTCTGAAATCAAAACCCTCCGGGAGAGGGAAACAGTAATTCATAAACTTCTTGAAAATCCGGGACTTGCAAAGGAAGATGAGCAGGTTCTGCTCGAGGAACTCGGCGATATCCAGCACAGACTGATTGATCTTGATTCCTACTCCGCAGAATCGCGGGCGGAAAAAATACTCAAGGGTCTCGGCTTTTCTGAGGATGAATTCAGTAAACCGTGCGAAGAGTTTTCGGGCGGCTGGCAGATGAGAATAGCTCTTGCAAAAATTCTCCTTTCCAAAAACGAAATTCTCCTGATGGATGAGCCTACCAACCACCTTGATCTTGAATCACTTGCATGGCTGGTTTCATTCCTGAAATCATTTGAAGGCGGCCTGATAGTTGTATCCCATGACCGCTATTTTGTTAATCAGGTAACAAACAAAACGCTTGAAATTTATCTCAATAAATTCAATGTCTTCAACGGCAATTATGATGCTTATCTTAAATTTAAGGATGAACGCGACCGCCAGACCGAAGCACAGTACATTCAGCAGCAGAAGTTTCTGAAGGAAAAGCAACGGTTTATTGAACGTTTCAGATATAAATCAAGCAAGGCACGCCAGGTTCAGAGTGTTATAAAACAACTCGATAAGATCGACCTGATTGAACTCCCTGATGATCAGAATCAGATTAAATTCAAATTCCCGGTTCCTCCCCCTTCCGGGAAAACAGTCATGGAACTGAAGGGGATCAGATTCTCCTATCCTGATAAGCCTATCTTCAAAGATTTTGATTTTACTGTTTCCAGGGGAGAGAAAATTGCTTTTGTCGGTCCCAACGGCGCAGGCAAAACCACACTGGCAAAGATTCTGGCAGGTAAGCTGGATGTTCAGGGCGGAGACAGAATTGAAGGCTACAACGTCTCGGTATCGCATTTTGCTCAGGATGTTTACGATGATCTTGACCCCGAACTTGATATAATGGATACCATTTATTCTGTATCTGAAGGACTCACGATACCTCAGGTCAGGGCGCTGCTTGGCTGTTTCCTGTTTACCGGTGATGATGTATTTAAAAAAGTCGGGGTTCTCTCCGGGGGAGAAAAAAGCAGGATTGCACTCATAAAAATTCTGCTTCAGAAATCAAACTTCCTGATCTTTGACGAGCCCACTAACCACCTTGATTTTGCAAGCAAGCAGATTCTGCAAAATGCTCTCCTTGAGTTCACGGGAACCATTATAATTGTATCCCACGATATCGATTTTCTTAAGGCAGTTGTGAACCGTGTTGTAGAAATTAACAGAACCGGTGTAAAAGATTATCCCGGTGATTTTGATTATTACCTCTTTAAAAAATCCCTCATCAGCGAACCCTCAGCATCAGCAGGGATGTCAGAAAGTAACACACAGTCTGCAGAGAAGCAGGTAAACAGGAAAGACGTAAAAAGACTTGAGGCAGAACTGCGCCGGCAAAAGTATAAGGAGACAAAAGACCTTTCGACAAAATTGCAGAATCTCGAAGAAAAAATACACATATCTGAAAAAATTATTTCTGACTTTGAGGCAGAGTTTGCACACGGTGAGATATATAACAACCCTGATACAGCGAGGGAGAAAACAACCCTCTATAATAATGAAAAAATCAGACTTGATGAGCTTATGCTGGAATGGGAAGAAATTTCATCAAAACTCGATGTGATTGAGGCTGCTTACAAAGAAAAGTTTGACGCCCTGGGATAGTCTCTTTTAGTATTTCTAAGAAAAAATTAAAACTCACATCGGAATGGCTTTTTTATTGATACAGCCTGCTGATTCACCCCCTGACACAGAATTCTATTCAGAAAAGCAAACTTACAATTATTTCCCTCCTGAATAAAACAGATATTTCCTGCGAGTATAATCACAATCAAATAAGTATAACGTTAATTCATTCCGGAAACTTTATTAGAACCCCCTTTAAGTTTCCCGGGGTAAAAAAGCAACTGTAACTATTTTTGATTATCTGCATGAGAAGCAGAATTCCTTTGGCAACATTATTTTTTCTAACTAATTTCACGCCGTTATTTTTCTTTAAGTGGTAAAACATTGCCATTAACGGGAATTTTTCAATATACTTTTCTTTTTGAACACACAAACCTTCATCTTAATTGCTGCCTTCTGTGTTTCTTTAAGAATCTCAGGCAAGCTTTGAACAATTTTGTTTCTTCGGTTACCCTATGCCGGAAGGATTTATATCAGTAAAAAACAAATTAACCACTCCCGATTTGATCACGGAATTT
>CAYPMQ010000257.1:0-4996 GCA_964411625.1 uncultured Ignavibacteriaceae bacterium | reverse complement strand
GCTTTTCTGGATTCTTTGTCAAAAAAATTGACGGATTCAGAGCTGTTGTTTCCGTTGTTACGGTTACCTCCCGGTCTGCGGCTTCTTTTTGCTTTATGAACCGGAGCATTGTGTTTGTTCTTACCTGAAGACTGACCACCTCTTCTATTACGTCCTTTTTCGGGCTCTTCGTCAGTTAGAAAAATATCCCTGACAACACCGTCACCTTTTGTGATGTACGGATGGTCACTAATAACCGGTATATCTTTTTTGATAAAACGCGAAATGTTTTTAAGAAGCTTTCTCTCTTCCGAATCACAGAATGAGAGTGCAATACCGGTTGCTCCTGCCCTGCCGGTTCTTCCTATTCTGTGAACATAGGTCTCTGATTCAAGAGGAATTTCAAAATTAATAACATGTGAAAGCTGATCAACATCAATTCCTCTTGACACTATATCAGTAGCAACAAGAATTTTAGTTTTACCTGACTTGAAATTATTCAGTGCTTTCTGTCTCTGATTCTGTGATTTATCACTGTGAAGAGCTTCTGATCTGTGGTCCATTCTGTTCAGATAATCGGCAAGCTTTTCTGCACCGTATTTTGTCCTGGTGAAGATAAGAGCCGAACTAACCTCTGCCTCACTGAGAATATCTCTGAGGAGATCTCTTTTGGAATCTTTTGCAACAAAATAAACCCTCTGATCAATTTTATCAACATTAGCCTTTTCAGGTCTGATATCAATTCTGACGGGGTCTTCAAGCAGTTCGTCAGCAAGCTCCACAATCTTGGGAGGCATAGTTGCCGAAAAGAACAGTGTCTGCTTCTTATGTGGTAATTTAGCTATGATTTTTTTAATGTCAGTGATAAATCCCATATCAAGCATTCTGTCTGCTTCATCAAGAACAAAGATTTCAACAGAATCAAGACGGATAAATCCCTGATTCATAAGATCAAGTAATCTTCCGGGTGTTGCAATAAGAATATCAACGCCTTCTCTGAGTCTTTCGGTCTGCGGCCTTTGTGACACACCTCCATAAATGACGGTCTTCTTTAAACCTGTGTATAATCCGTAATCCTTAAAGCTTTCACCTATCTGAACTGCAAGTTCTCTCGTTGGTGAAAGAATAAGCGACCTGATTTTACGGCGGCTGTTTTTATCCCCTTTTGTTTCGTATAATTTCTGAAGAATTGGTATCGCAAAGGCGGCTGTTTTTCCTGTGCCTGTCTGTGCGCTGCCCAGTACTTCCCTTCCATCCAGAATAACCGGTATTGCTTTCTTCTGAATGGGTGTTGGTGTAGTATATCCCTTTTTGATTAAGGCCGTATATACCGGCTTAATAAGATTAAGATTTTCGAATGACATTAATGTTTTTCCGATCACTTCCGGAAAACAACACAATGCTCTCCGAAAAAGTTAAATGATAATTAAGTAAAAGTGATTTTTTAAGAATCGGCGGTATGATTAGATATTGAGGCTAATTATCAAAAAATGCATAGGTAAAATTAGCTATAATTAAGATATAATCCTAAGAAATAAAAATCCTGAGGTATAATTCCTTATTTAACTCAAGACAATCAGCTGTTTTTCATTCTTTCAAGAGCCGTTTCCCTGAATTTCCCGGCAATATCAGGATGGGCTTTAAGTGCCTGATTAAACCTCTCCTGATCAAGAACATATAATTCACTATACGAAACCAATTTAACAGTTGCAGTTCTTACATGACCCCGGAATAAAGCGATTTCGCCAAAAAAATCACCGTCTCTCATAAAAGCAAGATGACTTCCATCTTTATCAAG
The DNA here is from genome assembly GCA_964411625.1 of uncultured Ignavibacteriaceae bacterium. Classification (GTDB taxonomy): domain Bacteria; phylum Bacteroidota; class Ignavibacteria; order Ignavibacteriales; family Ignavibacteriaceae; genus JABWCA01. The sequence continues at coordinate 3,219 of CAYPMQ010000257.1, read as the reverse complement.
TACCTCAAGCTTTCCTCTTATAAGGAAATACATCTCGCTTCCCTGCTCTCCGGCCCTGAAGATATATTCATCAGGAGTATAAATCACATGATGCAGGTAAAGAGCAACTGCCTTAATAAAGTCCTCACCCCCATGATTTATCAGTGAAATTTTTAAATCAGATGTTTTTTGAGTTCCATCTCAGCTTCTGATCTGAGACCCTGCGGTAATCCTGACAGGAATTTTTCTTCTTCGAACCCTCCCAGCCTGTTATCCCATACATATTCATAATACTCTCTTATTTTATTCTGCAGATCCTCAGATAAACTTCTGTTCCTGACAATTGCCCGCAGGCGCGACATATTATCCATGTAGTGCATTTTTGCAGGATCACGCTTTGAAAGAATATTAGCTACATTACCGAGTATCCATCCGTACGTACCCACACCGAATAGCATTACAATAATATTGTATATTATCTGCGGATTAGTCTTGCTGGGCAGATCACCATAACCGACAGTTGCAAGCGTCCGGACACTCCGGTAAAGTGCATTCAGATATTTTGTCAGATCGTCTGCATTCTTTAAATCGGTTTCAAGAAGAAGCCATCCGCATGCAAAGATGTGAGATAAAATTGGTATATAAAGCAACAGTAATGCAAGAAAGAAGTAATCGGCCCCTCTGAGAAGCTTAACCCTGATAAGCCTGAGATAATCAATTGCCCGGAAAACTTTTACAAGTTTGATCAGTGCAAGCGGGTTGTAAAAAACGAAAATATCAAATGGTATAATTGCGATTGCATCGGTTATCAGAAGAATTTTCTCGCGGAACCCGGACGTTCCCGAAGCAAATTCAGATGCACGGGCTCTTATTCTGCGGTATAATTTAAGGTTTTGCAGAAAGTCAAATATCAGAATAATGGTTATTATGAATTTGATGAGGGTCAGTTCAACCGGTTCGCTGAACATCAGAACAAGCTGAAGTGGAAGATTAATTACCAGGAAAATAACCGAAATCAAAACCGCTGTGACTCTGATAAAATCTTTCATACAACAGCATTAATTTTGTTCCCTGAGGTAATCTTCAAGTATTACGGCAGCAGCATTCATATCCACAAGCCCTTTATCACGTCGTTTTGATTTTTTGGTGACAGAGTTTATAATTCTTTCCTGGGCTATTGATGAAGAATATCTTTCATCTATATATTCAGGCTTAATACCGGATATCTTTTCCAATTGTTCGCCGAATTTCTTTACAGAACGGGTTATCTCTTTCTCAGTACCGTCAGAATTTAAAGGAAGTCCGAGAATCAGCTTTGAAACACCCAATTCCTTTATGATGTCAGCTATGACACTTAAGGTTTTAACATCGTTTGTTATAGTTTTATAGGGGTAAGCAAATGTCAGGAGCGGATCGGTCAGGGCTATGCCGATTCTTTTCAGTCCGAAATCCACTGCCATTATCCGTTGCATCAGACTCCCTGCGTGAGTCGTGAAACTGAGAAGACACCCTTCACTTTTTTAATTCTTTCAATAATTCTTGAAAGATGATCCAGATTTTGAACATAAAGGGTGACAACCCCCTCAAAAAAAGAATCGCGTGTATCGAGGTTAATAGCTTTAATGCTTGTGTTCTGATAAGTTACTATTGCTTTTGCGAGTTCATTCAGCAGACCGGTCGAGTCTTCCCCTTTAAGACTAAGACCAACTATAAATGATGAATTTTCAACTTCCGGCCACCTGATCGAAACTATTTTCTGCGGCTCTTTCTGTGATATTTCGAGTATATTCCGGCAGCTTTTTCGGTGAACCCTGATGCTGTCACCAGATGATACGTAACCCACAACTTCATCACCGGGGATAGGATTACAGCATTTGCTGTAAACCAGAACCGCCTTCAGCTCCTGGCCGTTGATTACAAGTTCACCGCCGGTTCCCCTTGCATATCTGGCAAAGTCCTCAAATTTATCAAGAGTACTTTCTTTTTTAACTTTTTCCTTTTCTTCAAGTTCAGTGAAGATCTGATCAACACTTGTGGTACCCTGTCCTATTGACTTAAACATCTGCCTGGTATTGTGGAATTTCATCTTATTTACGAGTTTAAGAAACTCAGCTTCAGAAAAGTTGATCTTCATCTTTTTAATCTTCTTTTCCCAGAGTTCCTTACCGGCTTCCACATACCCCTCTTCCTCCTTGTTAAGCCACTTTCTTATCTCGGATTTAGCCTTGTGGGTTTTTACAAATTTCAGCCAGTTTTTATTAGGATGCTGATTTTTTGAGGTCAGTATTTCAACCTGGTCACCTCTCTGAAGAACGGTATCAAGAGGCATAATCTTTTTATTTACCTTGGCACCAATACAGTGAAAACCAACCTTGGAGTGTATCTGGAATGCAAAATCAACCGGAGTTGAACCCACGGGGAGTCGTTTCAGATCACCTTTAGGAGTAAAGATGTAAATTTCATCAGAATAGAGGTTGAGTTTGAAGTTTTCAATGATGTTCTTTTTATAATCATCCGAGCCTGAAGATTCGAGAACTTCCCTGATCCACTGCACATAGTTATCAATGGTCTGATCCTTTTCTTTGGCACCTTCCTTGTATTTCCAATGTGCTGCAACTCCTTTTTCGGCAATTTCATGCATCTTTCTGGTTCTTATCTGTACTTCAACAACTCTTCCTTCGGGGCCCACAAGTCCGGTATGAATTGACTGGTATCCATTCAGTTTAGGTATTGCAATATAATCTTTGAACCTGTCAGGCACGGGAATATAAGCGCTGTTGATCAGACCGAAAGCAGTGTAACAGTCATTATCATTTTCAGAATCAAGAATAATCCTTATAGCAAAAAGATCATAAATATCTTCAAAGTTTTTATTCTGCTTGATCATCTTGCGGTAAATGGAGTACAGGTGTTTTGGTCTGCCGCCTATATCATACCTGAATCCGTATTCATCAAGTTTTCTTTTAAGAGGGTCAATAAAGTTATTTATGTAATCCTCACGTTCCTGACGTTTAAGATTAAGCTTTTTCTTAATCTCATCGTATGCATTGCGGTTTATTTCCTTGAATGCAAGATCCTCAAGATCCCACTTGATATTTCCGAGGCCGAACCTGTGAGCCATCGGGGCATAAATATCGAGTGTTTCTTTGGCAATTCGTTTTCGCTGCTCTGGTGTAAGAAACTGAAGAGTTCTCATGTTATGCAGACGGTCAGCAAATTTTACAATGATAACTCTTATAT
>CAYPMQ010000256.1:0-4998 GCA_964411625.1 uncultured Ignavibacteriaceae bacterium | reverse complement strand
ATTTTTACGAGTGTGCGGGAGGCGTGTTTTATGAGTTTCTTCATTTCGGGATTATCAGTAGTGCTCCATTTTTTCAGGAGTGCGGCGGCCGTATCAGGATGATCCTTGGCGATGTCATTAATATTATTTGCAACTGATCTTCTTACAACCTCATCTGTTTCATTCTTCATGAGTTCGAGAATCTCTATCACCGGAGAGGGGTCATCGCAGAAAGACTGAAGCCTGATACCCCATGGCAGCCTGGGGCGTGAACCTTCGCTTGCAAGACGTCTTACTGCGGGATCCTGGTCAACAGCCCATTTCCTTAAGTAGTCCAGAGCCTTTTCCTGATCCTTAATAATAAAGTATCTGATTTCAAACTCTGCAGAAGCCCGCTTGGTCATTTCGTACAGGGCATTCATGGAGAGATCAAAATAATCAAGTCCGTATCTGCTGACGTAAGCTGCCTGGGGAAGAACCATAATTCCAAGTCCGTTAAAAGATTCTTTCTGTTCTGCTGGATGGAGAGCAGCCAGAAGAATTCTTAATGCCTCGGGGTAGTCTTTTGGGAGGAAGTGCCGGAGCGCTTCGGTGATGAGGCGCAGTCTGTCCATGAAACTGAGTTCATCTATCCGGGCATTAATATAAGCCAGAAACCCGGTGCGGTCAAAATCAGAGCTTACTGCACTCAGCTTCTCTGAATATTTTGATATGATATCGCGGTTAAAGTAATTCCGCATTAAAAATTTTTCTTTTTTCATCTATTCCTTTAAGGATTAATAAAATTGTGAAAATCGGGTCTTGGGGTGAAATAATTTCCCAAGGGTTTAACCGGATTAAAGTGATCCTGAGTTGTAATTTAAAGTGCGGCTAAAGCCAATAATTTTTGGGCTTCATTAACCGTTGACTGAAGTCAACGGCAATAGATGCAAATAGCTTAAATGCTTATATTATAATGTTTTACAGATCTATTCCCGTCTGTTTTAACAGACGGGAAACTGAAAGGAGAGCCGCTACCCCCCCAATAATAACCACCCTTTATTCACCCGCTTTATTTAACAAGGGTCATTTTTCGGGTGAGGGTTTCACCACCCGCTCTGAGGGTGTAGAAATATACTCCTGCATTGAGACCGGATGCATCAAAACTGATTTTATGGATGCCGGGGGCGTAAATACCTGAAGCCGGTTCATCAACCAAACCACCCATGATATCATAAATGCGGAGGCTGATATCCGCTTCTTTTGCCAGTTCAAAAGTGATAATGGTTGAAGGATTAAAGGGATTCGGGTAGTTCTGATTGAGAGTAAATTTCACGGGCAGAGTATTTTTCTCACCGGCTATGTCAGTAAGATTTTGCGGCTGATAATTTACTTTGAACTTCCCTCCTGTGCCGGCAGGAACTGTAATTTCAAGTGTTACGGGGTTAAAATTCTGATATGGTACGCCGTCAAGTGTAACGGAGGCGATTTTTATTTTCCCTGCGGGAGTCAGCAGCGGATTAACACTGAAAGTATATTCTGCCGGTATCGGTTCTGTTTTATAATAGAGTGAGAACGGTTCGTTTTTTATATAGAGCTTTGCGTAAAGATAACCGAGATATCCCGTTTCCACGGAGTGGTATGCTGCCTTAAAACCGTTGCCCTTATGCTCACCCCAAACTCTGCCGCCGCGTCTCATGGTGTTTTCGTAAACCTCACCGTAAACATGGTCAACAAAGTAATTCATGAAAAAACTTATGCTTTCATCGGCAGTTTCCAGATAACGCTGATCACCGGTTATGCTCCAGAGCTCCAGACCTCCGGTAATTGCCTGCTCAACCTGCCACCACGCTTTAGCCGAATCCTGAATTCCCCATAACTGCATAACGCCGGTTAAACGGTTGTAATCTTTATAGGGAGCGCCGTAAACATGATCATATCCTTTATTCAAAACATTAGTAAAAAGTTTGTTTGCTGCCGTAAGATATGCAGGCTGCGGATTTAGATGATATGCCCGGCCCAGTACCCACGCTGTTTTAAGGACATGACCCATAATTGTGAGGGTGTTTGACTGGTTTATGCTCCAGTCAGAATTATACAGCTCTGCAAATCCTATCTGCTGGGCGTCCATACTCGGTACAATTTTCTGAAGGATATTCAGCACTACAGAATCCGTCTTTGATTTGTATCTCTCCTCTCCCGTGATCCGGGCCATCAGGAGCAGGTGTGTTGTGAGTGCATCAACGGTGGCATTAAAACTTTTTACGGTGCGTGAAGAAAAGTTGTAAGCAGCCTGATCATAATAACCGAAGAAATTGCTCTTATCCCAGTATTTATTTTCAAGAAGATCATAGCCGAGTTTAAAATTTCTCAGAGCCGTAGTATCCCGTGTGGCTTCATAGTAAGAAGCAATTCCGAGCAGGGCATAATGCGCATCGAAAGCGGATTTTGAGGATGTACTGTTTACGGGGGTTCCGTTTCTGTTGAGATCAGTGTACCAGCCGCCATTCTGATTATCCCAGCCTTTTGACCATAAAAAGTTCAGGGCATCTTTCGCTTTCTGCAGATATACCTCATTACCGGTAAGCATAAAAGCTTTTGAAAATGCGTAAGCGTGGCGTGTCTGGGTAAGGGGACGCTTATTGGTACCCCAGGATGTAATGACATTTCCCTGGCGGTCAACGTTTGTATAGAAACCGCCATAGGTCTGATCATAAGAATTGAACCAGAATTTTGCGCATGAATCAACATACCGAATAAAAAGATCGGGATTAGTGAGATAGGGGGATGAAGGGGTGTACTGCGCACTTAAGGAAACGGCAAGCACAGACCAGATGTATAATTTTTTTAACATGGAGTGTTTCTTCTTATAATTTGGCGCACAGAGAAAATTTATCACAGTGCATTAAGTCTGATAGTAACAATGATTCCGGTTTCAAAGATAACCCGCCTGCAAGATTATTACAATGCAAAAAGGGATCGGCGGTCAAAAAAGATGAAAACCGATGGTTCCTTAAGAGTTGTATTTACACTGCTGCGGCTGAAAACCGGCTGTTTATATATCTCCGGGCAGTTCATCAGCCCGACCTTAATTTCCACGCAGTTTCTTATCTTTAAAGATATATTTTTTTGAATTTTTCAACTCAGGATTATAATGGCAGAAGTCAGTGAGAATATGAACGGTTCAGGCAAACCTGAATCGGTTGATTTTATAAGAGAGATTATAAACGAAGACATTAAAAACGGAAAACATGAAGGCAGGGTGCACACCCGTTTCCCTCCTGAACCAAACGGATACCTGCACCTGGGTCATGCCAAATCGATTTGTCTGAATTTCGGTATTGCCGATGAATACAATGGGAAATGCAATCTCAGATTTGACGATACAAACCCTGCCAAAGAGGAGGTTGAATATGTTGAATCGATTCAGGAAGACGTTAAATGGCTCGGATTTGACTGGGAGGACAGACTTTATTTTGCATCCGATTATTTTGGAGTTCTTTATGATTATGCCGAAAAACTGATCCTGATGGGTAAAGCGTTTGTATGTGATCTTGATGCAGATCAGATGAGAGAGTACCGGGGTACACTTACAGAACCCGGTAAAGAGAGTCCCTACAGAAACAGAACCATTGAAGAAAATCTCGATCTTTTCAGAAGAATGAAAGCCGGAGAGTTCCCGGAAGGTTCAAGGACCCTCAGAGCCAAAATTGACATGGCATCACCTAACATTAACATGCGCGATCCCGTAATTTACAGAATCATGTATGCACACCATCACCGCACGGGAGATAAATGGTGCATCTACCCAATGTATGATTATGCGCATTGTATTTCGGACGCTCAGGAGGGGATAACCCACTCAATCTGTACCCTTGAATTTGAAGATCACAGACCTCTTTATGACTGGTTCCTTGATGTGCTTGAAACACCACACCATCCGCAGCAGATTGAATTCGCAAAACTGAACGTTGCTTATACAATTTTCAGCAAGAGGCGTTTGAATGAGCTTGTAAAAAGAGGAATAACATCAGGCTGGGATGACCCGGCAATGCCTTCGCTGGCCGGTATCAGAAGACGGGGTTACACACCGGAAGCCATCCGAAAATTTGCCACTATTGTGGGAGTAGCTAAACGGGATTCACTAAGTGATATGGCTCTGCTTGAATACTGCATACGTGAAGATCTCAATAAAAAGGCTCAGCGCGCAATGGCAGTTCTGAAGCCGCTTAAACTGATTATTACCAATTATCCAGTAGGACAGACCGAAGAACTTGAAGCAGTAAATAACCCTGAAGATGAGTCTATGGGCACAAGAAAGGTTCCTTTCGGCAGAGAGTTGTATATAGAGCGCGATGACTTTATGGAAGTCCCCGTAAAAGGATACTTCAGACTTTTCCCCGGAAATGAAGTGAGGCTCCGCTGGGCGTATTTCGTTAAATGCAACGATTTCAAAAAGGATCCCGATACAGGTGAAATAACTGAAATTTACTGCACATACGATCCGCAATCAAAGGGAGGCAACTCACCCGACGGCAGAAAAGTAAAAAGCACAATTCACTGGGTGAATGCAGATAAATGCATAACAGCCGAGGTGAGACTTTACGACAGACTTTTTACCGTTCCTGATCCTGCAGATGCAGAAGAAGGTAAAACCTGGATAGATTATATTAATCCCCACGTTCTTGATGTTGTTAAAAATGCCAGACTAGAACCTTTTATGGAAGATGCCGTACCGGGAATCAACTATCAGTTTGAGCGCCTCGGCTATTTTGTGGCTGATTCAAAAGAATCTGCTCCGGGCAGACTCGTTTTCAACAGAACCGTAACGCTTAAAGATTCCTGGGCAAAACTGGCAGCTAAATAAGCCTTTTTCTCAACTTTATAACATTTGGCTGTCTTAATGGCAGCCTTTTTTATTTCCTGAATCATCAAAGTGAGTAAAAAAAGGTATGGGATTTTGGTTATAGGGTTTAGTTGCAAATAAAACAGCCGCCACGGCGGGTCAGGAAACAGGAGACAGGAAACAGGAGACAGGAA
>CAYPMQ010000255.1:0-5000 GCA_964411625.1 uncultured Ignavibacteriaceae bacterium | reverse complement strand
TTCCTGCCTGAAGATTATATTTCTGAAGTCCGAAGCTGCCAAATAAAGAACTCACTCTAAGGAACGGGGAGCTGAACCCGGGCATGGTAGAGATATTAATAACACCGCCTGCTGCATTGCCCCATAGTGCAGATGAATTCGATCTGATCACCTCGATCTCTGAAGCAAGCGAGGGATCAATATTGTCAAAAGAAGTTCTGCCGTCCGGTTCAGTTTCAGGTATACCATCCATCATGATCCTGATTCCTCTGGAGGTGCCTGAATTTGATCTGTCGCCTGCACCTCTAGCGCCAAAGCCTCGTATCACAATTCTTATATCCTGGTTTCCTGATCTTGACTGTGCAAGAACACCCGGAATTGATGAGAGAACCTCATCAAGGCCGTAACCTTTGATATTGAGGAGATCTTCCTGAGTTATAAGTGATACCGCATAGGGGATTTCAATAATGTTTTCTGCATAGCGGGTAGCAGTAACTGTTATCAGTTCTGTCTGATATTTAATAGTATCCTGTTCTTTGGGATTATCTTTTTTCTGCGCAAAAATCCCTGCGGAACAGAGTAAAATAATGAGAAGGAATTTTTTCATTCGTAAACCTTTCCTGAAAATTGGATAATAGTATATTAATCCCGGTCAGAACATACCAATGCTCCGGTGTTCATTGAACGGGTTTCAGTAATCCGGAAATTGTTCAGGAAATGTTTTTAGGAGGCGGATTAGCCACGTCTTTTAATGGCTGTACGTGGTAAAGTGGGGGAGCATTCTCGTATTGGCCCGGCGAGAAGAAAACAATTAAACTGAAATTTTCTGTAATAAATCCAAAACTGATGAGCTGACTGAGCAGATTACTGAGAGGGTTCCCCTTAACATCATTACTGCTGCTTTCAATGTTTTTTACAAATGCAGCCTCAAGAGCATTTTCTTCATCATCACTGATACAATAAAGAACTGTGTACTGATCCTCGGATTTTCTTCTTACTATATCAAAAAGGTGTCCGTTTATGCTGATCTCGTGAGGTTTGATAAACCGTAAGTATTCACCGTGGTTTGTATAGTTGCCCCTTATTCTGATTTCAGTAAGCTCTGAGTCACTCCACTCCATGGCAATTTTCCGCAGTCCCTGCGCTTTAAAGGCAGAGTGCATCTGCCAGTAGATAAACAGATATCCTCCGGCATTGAACATGATCAGCAGAATAAGCAGTGATATTACAGTTTTTTTCAAGTTGGGGTAATCTTAATGAAAATCACCGCAATATGAGAATATTTAAGATTAAATGAAAGTTTCAACAGAATAAAAACTCATATACGATATTCTGAAAACCGGTACAGAGGCCCGGATATTTTAAAGCCATTTTTCATCAGCCAGAACATTTTTTAGAGGGGAGTGATAAAATCCTTGTATTTTAAAGGACGGAGTGGTTAATTAATTTTTGAAATCATGATTTTTCCGCAGGTTTTCTTCATTAATGGCGACAGCTCAACGGGAGTATGTTAAAAAAAATTCTTTATGCTGCAATATTTGTTGCATATATCCTTCATACTTTTGAAATTCTGATACCTTATCTTGATTACATTGTCAATTTTGACTACATAGTCTCGAAACTTTGTGAAAAGAAGGATGAAGAAGTTAACATGTGTATGGGCGGCTGTTATCTTGAAAAAGAGATGCAGCAACAGGATGAAGAAAAAAAGGAAACACCCTCATTTAAAGAAAATTATCAGCAGACTCTGTACTATGCCCACAAACAGATTATTAATTTAGTACCCGGATGTATAAAAATAAGCTTTCAGGTCAGATCAGTTCAGACTTTAGATAATATACTCCCTGTAAAATCGCCGCCTCCCAGAGCATAAACCCACCCCCTGATTCATAATAAAAACACATTTTATTCAAAAAAATGAATAAGGAAAACTATGCTCAGAACAGTTAAACTGTTTTTAATATCACTGTTTATACTTTCATCTTTCCAAGATATGTATGCTCAGAATCAAGACAGCACTAAAATCTACAGACTGGAAGAAATTAAAATATCAGGTAAAAAAATATTCCCCGGTTCAATGACTATTCCCGCAGAAAAAGATGATATAGAAAAACTGCTTAACGGAAACGGTGCTGCATTTATAAGAAAAGGGGTTTATATAGCTCAGGATATTTATATGGATGGGTTCAAAAGAGCTGATGTAAATATTCTTATTGATGGTGAAAGATATCACCCTGCCTGCCCTAACAGAATGGATGCCCCCCTTTCAAGAATTAATCCTTCAGATATTGAATCACTCGAAATTGTTAAGACCGGCAATGAACTTCAATCATCAATCGGAGGAGGAATTAACCTTCAGAGACGAAAGCCGGGTGAGAATATGATGTATGACGCCGGATTCTACTACAATACCGGGGCTGAAAATGCCTATGATATTTACGGAGTAGTTGATAAAAGTAAAAACCGTCTTTCATTCCGGTTATCTCAGGGTTCACCGTATAAAAACGGGGATGGTAAGTCATTCAAAGATCTATACGGATTCAGGGATGATTACCGTTATACATTAGGAGATCTCACGTACATGGGAGAATTCGGTAAACTGAATATCGGCGCGGGGTTCTCTTATACTGAGAAGGTTTCATTCCCCTATCTGCAGATGGACGAAATTAACAGTAAAGTTTTTAATTTTCATGCAGGATATGAAGATTATAAATTATATGTGAATTATACAGATCATAACATGGATAACTCACTCAGGTCCTCTTATTCTTCAATGAAAATGCAGTCGCTTGCTAAAAATCTGACTGTAGGAATCAGGAATGATTTTGCTGAGTTATACATCAGAAACTGGAAAATTGATAACAAAATTGAAATGCCGATGATGAATATGCTCATTGCAAATGATGCGGTTCCCGATGTGACGCTATATGAAGGAAATATCACCCATAAAACGGAATATAAAGGGATTCAGCTTTCAGGCAAGGCGGGAGTGTCATATTACTCTGTCGGGAATGAAGACAGGCTCTCTTTTTACAGCCCTCTCTATACTGATGTGAAATCTTCACGTTTTTTTGTTAATCTCAGTGCCGCAATAGGTTATCAGACTGTTATCAGCGGTAAGTTTCTTACAGGGTTGTTAGTTGATGCAGGTTCGGCTAATCCGGAGATTGAAGCGATGTACATTGCACTCAAGAGAGCTCCCGGCAAACCACTCTGGTCAGGTAATCCTAATTTAAGCCAGCCTGTTAAATACGGAGCCAGATTTTTCACGGGGTATGGCAGTACGAAGTTTGAAGTATATTATTCATGGGTGTTCAACTATAACGGACTTACAAAAAGAAGTGCAGCAAATTCTTCTTACCTTACCTATGAAAATACCAATGCTGCAATTTATGGTATCAATCTTAACACAACGTCAAAATACTTTGACGGCGATATAAGTTATACCATCGGTGAGAATACAATCACGGGTCAGCCGCTCGCCGAAATAGCCCCGTTTTCAGCATTTATGAAGCTTAAATCACCAGTTTACTCCGGCTTTAATGTTTACCTCGCAGGTTATTACAATGATGCTCAGATGAGGGTTGATCAGCTCCTTAATGAAAGGGCGAGCGGTTCATGGTACAGGCTGGATGCGGGAGTTGGATATACCTACAATACGCTGCTGATTTCCGCGGAGGTGAGCAACCTGACCAGCCAGAATTATGCAAGACATCTCTCCTTCACCAGAGACCCTTTTGCATCAGGTGTCTCAGTATTTGAACCGGGAATGTCATTCAGACTCAGTCTCAGATATTCAGGCGGTGAACTTTTTTAATTAGTTAATCAGCTTGGAATCTTAAAAAGGTTTTGCCTTCTTTTTATAATTTTCCGGCTTCGGTTTATAATCACTGCCGCAGCCGGAATGCTTTTTATTGCCGTTTAATTACGCTTAATCCCTCATTATTTCTTATCTTGAAACATGATTTTTAAGAGTTCCGCACCGGAAAAATTTTATAATGTTAATACACTAATTCAGCTTAAGAGAAGATGTTAGAAAAATTAATACCGAAGAAAATAAAAGGTTTCAGGGATATCAACCCCTCAATGAATAAACTCAGATGGGATGTTTTAGGAAAAGCCAAAGAAGTTTACGAAACTTACGGATACAAACACTGGGATACTCCCGTTCTTGAGTATGCGGAGTGCCTGGGCAAGTATCTCCCTGATAAAGAGTCCGTTGATGAGGGGGTTTATTCATTCAGAAATCCTGAAGAGGAGCCCGTATATAAAAATGACGGAAGTGAACTGAGGGATGAAAAAGATGAAGTGATTATGGATAAACACTTCGTTTCAATGAGATATGACCTTACCGCTCCGCTGGCCAGGGTTTATTCAGAGGAAGTCTATCTGCAGTCGTTAAGAGGGCAGCTTAACTCAAAGAACTCACCCCTGTTCAGAAGATATCAGTTCGGTCCCGTTTACAGGTTTGAAGCAAAACTTCAGCCGGGAAGATTCAGGGAGTTCTGGCAGCTTGATTTTGATACAGTCGGCTCACCTGATGTGTCGGTTGACGCAGAATCTTGCCTTGTTCTCTCAGAAGCACTTGAGAATATTGGACTCGGGAGAGGCACTTACAGAATTAAAATAAATAACAGAAAAATTCTGAAGGGACTGCTGACCGGTCTTGGAATCACCGATACTGATATGGAAAACAACATTCTCCGCATTCTGGATAAGCTTGATAAAATCGGTCTCACCGGAATTTTTGATGAACTCGGCAAGGGAAGAATGGATGAATCGGGCGCATTCATACCCGGACTCGGGCTTGACCAAAGTTTCATAATAGAACTCATGAGCAAATTTGAGATTCTTTCAGGGATTGAATACCGTGAACAGTCACTCGCCAAACTTGAAAAAATTGGTATTAATAATGAGGTGTTTCTTGCAGGGATGCAGGAACTGAACAAAATTGATTCTCTCCTTGCTGCACTTGGATACAAAGAAGACAGAGTTGTGTTTGATTTCTCTCTGGTACGCGG
>CAYPMQ010000254.1:0-5019 GCA_964411625.1 uncultured Ignavibacteriaceae bacterium | reverse complement strand
TTGTAATATAGCGTATAATACTTCCCCTCCGATCTGCTTTTATATCTTGATTCGGCAAAATAGTATTTATCCTTTACTTCCAGATGTATGTAAGGCGGATTTTTGAGACCGGGGTTTGAATTTATAAATGTGACCCCGTCAAGTTTTGATTTGTGCTGATCAATATAAGTCCAGCCAATCGGGTAACGGATTGATACGTTAAGTGATTTTTCGGAATAGACATTTTTTAATGATGAGGTATCTGTGCCCATGATATCGCCCATGAGCCCTGTGTAAGTTTTATTCTGCCCGGCATCAGCCTTTTTATCAGTTGTATTTACAGGGGTTTTATCTTTTTCCTGAAGAATCTCTTCTTCTTTGGTTTCCTTCTTCTCAGTCTGAAGCGCATCATCTTTCACAGGATCACCCACAACCTGAAAAGAGAGACCTGCTCCTCCCTGAGGGGAAGGGGTATCAGCAATATAGAGCAATCCCGCTGCAGCTATCAGCAGATGAAAGGTAAGTGAGAGAATAAATCCCGCTCTGTAACCGTATCTTTCGTCAAAAAATGAATTTGAAATCTGCACAATTTTCTGATTCATATAAATAAATTTAATATTTATTTATACTTAACAAAGTGTCATTTTGTGCCACATAGTGCAATATTAAATTTCAGGAGCTCTTTAAATAATCCTCTGAATAACCGGTTATAGTTTTTATATTTAAGGTTACTGTTTTTTAAATTAAAACGGAATTAAAAATTGAGTCAGCAAAGAGTGCTTATTACCGGAGGAGCCGGATTCCTGGGAATCAACCTTGTCCGGTATCTGCTTGAAAGAAACTACATGGTAAGATCACTTGATTTTGCCGAATTCGATTACAAAGACTGCAAAGATAAAATAGAAATTATTAAAGGTGATATACGGGATAAGGCCGCCGTTGCAAAGGCAATGGAAGATGTTGACATAGTGGTTCATACTGCCGCAGCGCTTCCCCTCTACAGCGAGCAGGATATATTCACGACCGATATAGAAGGCACCAGACTGCTTCTTACCGAAGCATTCTCGGCTAAAGTAGCCAGGTTTATTCATATCTCTTCCACAGCGGTTTACGGCATACCCGATCATCATCCGCTCTACGAAGATGATAAACTTGACGGTGTGGGTCCTTACGGCAAAGCAAAGATTGCTGCAGAAGAGGAATGCTTCAAGTTCAGAGATAAAGGGAAATGTGTTCCTGTTCTGAGGCCGAAATCATTTATCGGCCCTGAGAGGCTCGGGGTGTTTGCTCTTTTTTATGACTGGGCAAAGGATGGTCACGGTTTCCCGATGATCGGGAAAGGAAACAACCGTTATCAGCTTCTTGATGTTGAAGATCTCTGTGAGGCAATTTACCTCACAATGACTCTGCCTGAAGATAAAGTGAACGATACCTTTAACATTGGTGCAAAAGAATTCACAACCATGCGCGAAGATTATCAGGCGGTGCTTGATTATGCAGGATTCGGAAAGAAAATAAGTGGTCTGCCTGAAAAACCGACCATTATGATGCTGAAATTACTCGAAAAACTTAAACTTTCTCCGCTGTATAAGTGGGTTTATGAAACGGCATCAAAGGATTCTTTTGTTTCTATAGAGAAGGCTGAAAAAATTCTTGGCTATAAACCGAAATATTCAAACAAGGATGCGCTTATAAGAAATTACAAATGGTATCTGGCTAACCTGAAAAATTTCGAATCACAGACAGGAGTATCGCACAGAGTCCCCTGGAGTCAGGGCATTCTGAAATTAGCCAAAAAGTTTTTTTAATTAATTATTTAACCCGGCAACACTGTTGTCACTGATCCATCTCGGACTGGTTTCACTGATAATACTGTAAAGAAAGGAGCATTTTAATGCCAGCAAAAGAAGATTTCCTTAAAGAGGTAATCGAGCATATTGATATAAAACAAATCAACGCAATCCCCCTTGTCGAAGCTATGGAAAAGATGGCGTTCCAGGCACGAAACCTGAACAGAGCTGCACGTATCTATGATATGATGCTGAATGATAAAGATTGTGCCGTTATATTAACCCTGGCAGGCAGTTTGTTCAGCGCAGGATTGAAAAAAGTTGTCTATGACATGGTCATGAATGACATGGTTGATGCTATAGTTTCAACCGGTGCAAACATGGTTGATCAGGACTTCTTTGAAGCACTCGGATTTAAACACTACATCGGCACCCCTTTTGTTGACGATGCAGTTTTAAGAGATTTACATATCGACAGAATTTATGATACATACATTGATGAAGATGAATTAAGAATCTGCGACGAAACCACCGGTCAGATTTTTGACAGCCTTGACCCAAGACCCTATTCATCAAGAGAGTTATTAAAAGAATTTGGAAGATATCTTGATGAAAACGGCGGACCCAAATGCGATGACTCCATCATCTATGCATGTTACAAGAAAAACGTACCGATTTTTGTCCCCGCTTTCTCAGACTGCTCAGCCGGATTCGGTTTTGTTGTTCACCAGACCAAAAATCCGCACAACCATGTATCGGTTGATTCGGCAAAAGACTTCCTCGAGCTTACCAAGATTAAACTCAACAGCAAAGAGACAGGTATATTCATGATCGGCGGCGGTGTGCCTAAGAACTTTACACAGGATATCGTTGTAGCAGCTGATATTCTTCAGGAAGATGCACCAATGCACAAATATGCAGTTCAGATCACTGTTGCAGATGAAAGAGACGGAGCCCTTTCCGGTTCAACTCTTAAGGAAGCTTCATCATGGGGCAAAGTTGATTTATCATATGAGCAGATGGTTTATGCAGAAGCCACAATCGCCATGCCGCTTATTGCAAGCTATGCTTATCACAAAGGCGCATGGAAAAACAGAGGCGCAAGAGAATTTACAAAAGTTCTTGAGTCAGAAGCAGTTACTGCATAATCTTAACAGATTTCGCTTTTTAACACCCGGGCAGAGATGTGCCGGGTGTTTTTATTTTTAAAGGGGGAATGATTTTAGTTGATAGTGCACTTCTATTAGAGGAAAAGAAAGTTTTATTGGCATATGCTGTATTGGTTGCCGGTAAGTTGTACTAAAAGTCTGCGGGTATGGTTATTTTAAAAGTTTCCCGGTATGATTACTATTGAGTTTGCACGTATAATTACCATTCGGGGGATGCTTCCCCCGAATGGTACCGTACCAGGTTTGTATTCATACAAAAAATTATAAATGCCCTTTAACCACAACCTGCCCGGGTTAAACAGACTGCTCTATTCTTTTACGGGCACCTCTTTATACTTAAACGCGGGCACTTCATGCGTAAGGCAGTGAAGTGTGCCAAGACCCCAGATGAGATCAATGGCGCTGATACCCACAACTTCATGGTTTGGGAAGAGGTCTGAAAGGATGTTGAGGGCTATGCGGTCATTTTTATCATTGAAGGTCGGTACGAGGACAACTTCATTCCCGATATAGAAGTTTGCGTAGCTTGCCGGAAGACGCATACCGTCAAAGACAATTGGTTTGGGCATGGGGAGTTTAACCACATTCGGTTTACTGCCGTCTTCAAGTATGAAATCCTGAGCACGTTCATAGTTTTCCTTCAGGATCGCATAATTTTCATCATCGGGATTATCTTCACTTACGATAACAAGAGTTTTCTCATCAGTAAAACGACAGAGGTCATCAACGTGACCGTGTGTGTCATCACCGGCGATTCCCTTGCCAAGCCACAGAACATTAGTAATTCCGAGGTACTCGGCAAAAACATTTTCGTAATTGTGCTTTGAGAAATCCCTGTTACGTACCTGAGTTTCCTGATCCATCAGACACTCTTCCGTTGTTATCAGCGTACCTTTTCCGTTCACATCAATGGCACCGCCCTCCAGAACCACAAGTCGTTCATGATATATTGCATCTTTCAATCCGATATTGAGATGTCTGGCAACCTCTTCCGGAATGTACTTATCCTTCTGATAATTTTTATATTTTGCCCACCCGTTGAACTTAAACCTGATCGCTTTTAACTTGTCTTTCGGCGTGTAAACAAATGCCGGCGCATTATCACGGCTCCAGCCTCTGTTATTCGCTATCGGGATGAACTCAACATTATCAAGATTGACTTCATTCATCTCAAGCATTGAGAGTATTGACTTCTTCTTTAACTTCGGATCAATGATTATATATACTTTCTCTCCGAAAGAAAGTTTTTTCACAATTTCAGTATAAACCCAGGGAACAGGCTCAAACTTGCCGGGCCAGTCACTTTTCAGATGAGGCCAGGACAAAATAGTTCCTTCATGTTTTTCCCATTCAGCGGGCATTCTGTATTTTAACATCAGTCTATAAACCTTCTGGTAATATCACCGTAATTTTCAATTCTTCTGTCACGAAGGAACGGCCAGTTTCTCCTGACATCCTCCATCTGCTCAATATCAATATCCGCAAGAAGAACTTCTTCTTCATCCTGTGAACCGAGTGCAATCATCTGACCCTGAGGATCGCAGATAAATGAACTGCCCCAGAATTCGATTCCGGGCTGGCCCTCTATCGTCTGCTCATGTCCCACTCTGTTGGCTGCAGCAACAAAAATGCCATTGGCAACTGCGTGTCCGCGCTGAACCGTCATCCAGGCATCACGCTGTGCGGCGCCATACTGTTCTTTTTCATGAGGGTGCCAGCCTATTGCGGTAGGATAGAAAAGGACATCAGCACCCTGCAGCGCTGTAAGTCTGGCGCCTTCGGGATACCACTGATCCCAGCAGATCAGAGTGCCCACTTTTCCGTAAGCAGTATCAAAAGCCTTAAAGCCGAGGTCACCCGGAGTGAAATAGAACTTCTCATAATAGGCGGGATCGTCCGGAATGTGCATTTTTCTGTAGATGCCCTTCAGACTTCCGTCTTTATCTATAACCACGAGACTGTTATGATACAAACCGACCGCTCTTTTTTCAAACAGCGGCACCACAATCACAACCTTCTTTTTAGCAGCAAGTTTTGAAAATACTTCAGTTGATTCGCCAGGAATGGGTTCAGCAAGATTA
>CAYPMQ010000253.1:0-5048 GCA_964411625.1 uncultured Ignavibacteriaceae bacterium | reverse complement strand
ATCAAAACTTAAAAGAAGAACAAAAATTCTTATTCTTTATACCATTTAAGCGATTACTTTGTCTAAACGTGGTTAACATCCGTCCCGAAATTATATGTGAAATTTATTTAGTGTTAAGATGAAATCCGGTTTGTGCTTACGGAATTTATTGATTTCAGCTCTGCCGGAGTTCATATGAAGCACACGCTGACAGTATTTTTTTGTTTCTATTACTTTCAAAATCAATACTCAGACCTCAGAACCATTCTTTTTTTACTGCTATCCGATTGACGGCACTGACATGAATAATCCTAAAACTCATATTCTGTTCAGGGTTAATAATGTGATCCGAACATCCCTTAATTCAAAAGATGTGAAAGTTGCAGTTTTTGACAGCAACAGCGGAGAAGTTGAAAGGGTTGTCCGGAAACTGAATTCGTGGGGCAATTATTCATTCGTCCCTTCCGCAGAATTCAGAAGCGGCGAATATATAAGTGAGCCGTGATCATTTTTAAATCAGCAGCCGGTTAAATATTAAAGCGGAGGAGAATCCGAATGATTCTTCTCTGCTTCATTTCCTCTTATAAAACCCCAGAATAACACCAAGTGCAACAGACCAGACTGCAGCAAGACCTATCTGATATGGTCTTGGAAGTATAAATGTTATAGTGTGAGCAGGGATCCAGAACCAAAGCAGCGAGTACATTCCTTTATCCAGATTATTCCAGTTTTTTTCGCAGGCTATCATGTTATCCAGAAGCCTGTGCATGATCACAAGAAACGGACCGAACTGAAGATTCATGAAAACCGATTTATAAAATGCCCTCAGAAAGCTCCCGGGCTCAGGAAGCATTCCATGTGAAACAAGCGCATCAACAAAACCACCAAAACCGGTAAATGCGTATTTGATACAGACGGCAAGAAGTGCCCATTCAGTCATCTTAAGCATAATAACATAAGGTTTGTACGGCAGGTCAAATTTCTTTTTTATTATCCAATGCGATATCAGGTCGCCCAGAGTCCCCAGGAGAGCAAACTGGATCATTGCGGTCAGAATTGGATAAGCTGTTACGGTGTCTGTGTACCACTGCATCTGAAATCCTGAATCTTGATAAAATTAATAAAGAATTTATCAAAATCGTGGTTATTATCACCATTCCCCGATTGAGGTTTCTGAATTAAATCTGCAGGGGTGTTATTTGTATTTGCATAATACTATAAGTTTGATGACTTTTCAATAACGAATAATTTTTTTGAGGAGACTGTGGATCAGAAGGCAGCAGAATTTGCAGAAATAAAAAACCTGGCGATTGCAGGAGTTTCAAGAAACGGTAGAAAATTCGGGAATACGATTCTAAAGGAACTTGTAAGCAGAGGTTACACGATATATCCCGTTCATCACTCAGCCGATATGATTGAAGGCACCGAATGCTATAAGAAACTTTCTGATCTCAGTGGAATTGCCGGAGGACTGATAATATCGGTGAAACCGGGGAAAGTGCCGGCACTGCTTCATGAAGCTGCTGATGCCGGGATTAAAAATATCTGGCTGCAGCAGGGAGCCTCATCAGATGCGGCAAAAAAAACAGCTTACGAACTGGGACTCAATTTAACAGATGGTAAATGCATACTTATGTACACTGGTGAGGTGAAAGGAATTCACAGGTTTCACAGAACTATTGC
This sequence comes from uncultured Ignavibacteriaceae bacterium, assembly GCA_964411625.1. GTDB lineage: Bacteria > Bacteroidota > Ignavibacteria > Ignavibacteriales > Ignavibacteriaceae > JABWCA01. Next base: position 3,386 of record CAYPMQ010000253.1, on the reverse strand, counting down.
CGGCTGGTTTGGTAAAGTTTAAGACAGATTATTGCTCAAAGGGTTAACCCTCAGGGCTGAGATGTCAAATTGAGGAGGGCAGAGTTTTTTTAATAATTTGCTTTGTATATGTTTTCCTGTTACATTGTTATTTACAATTTAGAAATTCTGTGTAAAGAAATCTCACGAGTTCTGTTTTTACCTGTCTGATTTACTTCAATTTTTATATTTGATATTCTGCAATCAAGTTTAGGTACTTATTTTATCCTCTGGATTATCTCTCGGAATTTAAAAAAATTTATAGTTTAGCTCCGGATACATGCCGGGTTACAGATTGTAACCCTTTGAATCTTATTAAATAGAAAGTTACTATTCTTTCCTTTATATGATCTCAGCCTGGTAGCCGGCAAATTAATTAATACATCGATTTCTGCTCGTGTCAGTATATAAGTCAGTGGCTGAGTAAGGATCAATAACAAAAACAATATAAAGGAATAGTAATGAACATTTATGTCGGCAATCTGGCAAAGAGTGTAACTGAAACCGAGCTCGAAGCTTTATTTACAGAATTTGGTGCTGTAAAAAGTGTGAAAGTTATCCGCGATTTATTCTCAGGCGAATCAAAAGGCTTCGGCTTTGTTGAAATGCCAGGTTTAACAGAAGCTAAAAAAGCTATTGATGACCTGAACGGCAGAGACGTAAGCGGAAGAAGCGTAGTCGTTAACGAGGCGCGTCCGAAAACCGAAGGCGGAAGAGGCGGAAACAGAGGCGGCAGCGGCGGACAGAGAAACAGCGGCGGCGGTTTCAGAGGCGGCAACGGCGGCGGAAGACGCTGGTAATAAGCTCCTCACATTTAACCGTGTGAAATTATGAAGACCGCCATTGTGCGGTCTTTTTTTTGTCTGAGCCATCAGAATCAACTGTTGCTTTAATTTAATTTTTAAGTTAACCTAAGTCTTTAGTTGGCTCATGTCTCATAACACTCAGCTTAAGGAGGTATTCCGCGTTTTTATTAATTAATTTACTGATTGTTGTTCCCTTCTTCCCATCCGCTCAGCAGCTTTTTGAAAAAGCCCTTCTCCCCTTTGCTTTTACCGGGGAAAAATAATATCATTATCATATCCTCAGAAAATTTTCCTTTTCGGACCGGCACAGTACTTTCGGAAATAGACGGTGTCAAAGTTTTCAACACTGAAAGCATTGAAGTTATTTGTAATTTTTATACTGCAGGTCAGTTTGTTACTCTGACCCTTATAAATGAAGACAGGATTGAAAACAGAGCCGTAAATTTTGAAAAGTTCTATGCTCTGCCCTGTGTTTTACTTCAGATCTTTTCTGCGCTGATGTTTGTTATTATCGGCAATTTTGTGCTGCCCAAGGGAATTGATAAAAAAGCCGCCATGCTTTTCCACTACACAACAACAGGAACTGCAGCAATACCGGCTATGACCCGGGCGGGGTGCAAATTTAGCCGGCTCGGCAGGATTTATTAACAGAGCACTATAAAGATGAAATTGATAAAGTGCTTGCACTTGAAATAAGGGCTGATGACTATATCATAAAGCCTTTCAGTATAAAAGAACTTCTTGCAGGAATGAAAGCCGTGCTCAGAAGAAGCGGCTATTATAGATTTAGTTATGATAAAATTTTGATCGGAGAAACCGAGGTAAATTTTACCGAGCTGACTGCGCACAAAAACGGGGAAAATCTGAAACTTTCCCCGACTGAATTTAAACTGCACCAATTTTTCCTTAAAAATGAGGCAAGGGTGATATCAAGGGAAAAACTGCTTGATGAGGTCCGGGGATATGAGAACTTCCCAACCACAAGAACTATTGATAACTTTATTCTCTCACTCAGAAAGAAGTTTGAAAAAAATCCGGCTGAGCCTGAGCATTTTATCACTGTTCACTCCACAGGGTATAAATTTCTCAGGTAGAAGTCGCATTCTGAATTATTTCACTGCATTACCTGCTGCCCGAAAAGGATATCCGTATCAGACCGGCTCAGGATTCTCTGATCCGGCGATCAGATTAAGTACTTATACAGAGCATAACGTCAGATTAGTCTCAAAATAATTTTTTACCCGATACTCCGCAGATGATCTTGGGAATCACCTGAATTCTGATTCCTCCATGCACATTTGCCCCCAAAGTAAGCCAGAGCCCAGATTATGGCGGGCACGATACTCATGAGAAAAAAATAAAAAGCCTTGTATATCGGAAGAATTGTGAAAAAGAAGAGTGCCGCCGAGACCAGTATAACGTAACTGCCGTATCTGCAGTTGAAAAGGAAGATAATATAACCGGTCAATAATATTCCATGAAGAATTACGGACAGTATGACTGATAAAGGGGGAATTCCCCTGCCTGTGGTAAACCAGCTCAGGTGTTCAATGAAAAAGGCGCCCCACAAGAGTACAAGCAGTACACTGAATGCTTTTCATGCAATTAAAAACGAGTCTGAATAGCGTGATATAAATTCATCAATCTTCATCCTGCTCTCCTTAGGAAATTTGATTGATTAATTATTCTTCCCGGCCGATGACAATCGGCAGGAATTTTTATATCAGCGTAATATAACTCTAAAATATGATAAAGGGAAAATTCCTGCAGGTACTGAGTCAATTTAATTGTTCAGGCGTCATTTTCTTTTTATTTTCTGTTTCTGAAATTGTTTTATTAAAAATATCATGTTTGTCAGATGACCGATTTTCTTTACTCAATTGATCTTGCTATATTTTACTTTGTTAATCATACCCTTAGCACGCCACCGCTTGATAAATTCTTTTCAATTATAACGAATGTTCAGAACTGGTTTATCACCTATATCATGCTTATAGGTATTCTGCTTGTTAAAGGAGGCAAAAGGGGACGGCTGGCAGTGCCGGGAATAATCCTTCTGATAATCATAACCGACCAGACGGGGCACCGCTTCCTGAAAGAAATAATCGGCAGACTCAGACCCTGCAATGTACTCCCGGATGTCATAACTCCCATTGGTTGCAGCGATACTCTTTCATTTCCGTCAAATCACGCCCTGAATAATTTTTCTGCCGCAACATTTTTTTATATTCTTTATCCCGGTTATAAATATCCTCTTTTCATCACCGCATTCCTTGTGAGTCTCTCCCGGGTATATCTGGGCCTTCACTATCCCTCTGATATCCTTGGCGGTGCGGTAATCGGAATTGCAGCAGGATATGGCATGGCGTTTCTGGTTAAATACGCTGAAAAATATGACTTCGGGAAACTGATTCCCGGTAAGGGCAGACAGTAAAAAACTTTCTGCCAGCCGGCGGCCCGCTTATTGTATTAAGGGAAAATATATATTCATGCTGTGCTGCGCTTTTCTGCCCCGGACTCCGGTTATCAATAAAATAATCCTTTAATCCGCCGGTATAGCAT
>CAYPMQ010000252.1:0-5050 GCA_964411625.1 uncultured Ignavibacteriaceae bacterium | reverse complement strand
GTGCAGCATCTTACAAAAGCAACATCCAGAGTGAGGCAAACTACTATCTTGGAAGCAATCCCGGCTGGGCAATTTCAAATCCGGACTGGGCAATTAACACGCCAAATGTAAATACACTTTTCAACACGGCGATAACTTATTCTAAAGGAGCCTGCGTTCTTCATCTTCTGAGATATGTGCTGGGTGATCAGGCGTTTTTTGCGGGTCTTAAGGCTTATGCGGAAGACCCGGCAATCAAGTATAAATCAGCTTCCATCGCAGATTTCAGAATGAAAATGGAACAAGTTTCAGGACGTGACCTTGTATGGTTTTTTGATCAGTGGATTTATCAGCCCAATCATCCCGTTTACAGTAACTATTATTATATTCAGGGATCGGGTAACTTCTGGGAAGTAGTATTTAACATAAGGCAGACCCAGACTAACACAACTTTCTTTAAAATGCCTGTTCAGCTAAAAATTACTTTCACAAACTCGACAGATACGACAGTAACACTTATCAACGATTTAAATAATCAGACATACAGTCTCTATTTTTACAACAGGCAGCCTCTGAGTGTCACATTTGATCCCGATAACCAGATACTCCTTAAGCAGGCCTCCACAAATCTGATCACACCCGTAGAACTGACAGCATTCACGGCAGTGCCATACGGTAAAATGGTTTCTCTTTCATGGACCACCGCCTCAGAAACCAATAATAAAGGATTTTTTATCGAAAAGAAGAAGCTGACAGGCAGTGAATCAGGTATCTGGAAGGAGATAGCATTTGTTGAAGGAAGAGGAACCGCATCGGGGATTAAGAATTACTCTTATACCGATGCGATAACCGGTTTCGGCAAATTTGCCTACAGACTCAGACAAACCGACTATGACGGCACAACCGAATACAGTGATATAGTTGAAACTGAGGCAGGCGAAATTCCCGAATCTGTAACGCTTTATCCCAACTACCCCAATCCGTTCAACCCTGAAACAAAAATAAGATTCGAACTGCCTCAGGCTGCATTTATCACTCTTCAGGTTTATAACTTTGCCGGAGAGCTCGTTGATGAAATAACACGCGGTAATTTTGAAGCGGGTGTTTATGAGTTCACATACAAAGCAGAAAAACTTTCTTCCGGAACTTACCTCTGTGTTCTCAATGACGGAAAGAAAATCACAAAAATGAAAATGATATACATGAAATAATCAATTAACCGGGCAGAAGATGAAAAAGTTTTCTTTCATAATTGCAGTATTGCTGATTCTTACAGGCGCAATTTCAGCACAGAATTACAAGCTGATAAAAGTTAATATTAATGACGAAGCAGTAAAAAACAAACTGCTGCTTACGGGAATAGACCTTGAAGAAACCCATCTTGATAAATCCGGTAATCTTGAGATATATGTTTCCGATGATGAGTACCTTAAAATCACTGCCACCGGAATAACGCCGGAAGTGCTGATAAACAACTGGAACGAATACTATAATTCACTTCCGAAACTCACAGAAGCGGAGAAGAATGATTTCATACGTGAAAGCAGAGAAAAATATGGTGTCGAAGGTTTCGGCTATGGATCAATGGGAGGTTTTTATACTTACGAGGAAGCAATAAATCAGCTTGACAGCCTGTATGCAAGATTTCCAGCGCTTATCACAGAGAAATTCCTTGTCGGTACTACTGAACAGGGAAGGCCGATTTATGCAGCAAAAATATCAGATAACCCGAACAGCAATGAAGATGAACCAAGAGTTCTTTTTGACGCCCTCATTCATGCCCGCGAACCTATTTCAACAATGACGGTCATATATTTCATGTATTACCTGCTTGAGAATTACGGTACCAACCCTGAAGTAACTTACCTGGTGAATAACCGTGAAATCTATATAGTGCCCGTACTTAATCCCGATGGCTACGAATACAACAGGCAGACCAACCCGAATGGCGGTGGAATGTGGCGGAAAAACAGACGTAATAACGGAAACGGTAGTTATGGTGTTGATCTGAACAGAAACTTTGGTTATATGTGGGGCTATGATAATGTTGGTTCAAGCAATGTGCCGAGCAGCGAAACTTACAGAGGGCCTTCTGCATTTTCAGAACCGGAAACACAGGCTATCAGAAATTTGGCAGAGCCCCGGAATTTCAAGACCTATATAAACTACCACTCTTACAATAACTCCATTATATATCCATGGGGTTATATTAATCAGGTAACTCCGGATAATGCAACTTACATTGAGTTTGCCTCATACATGTCACGTTTTAACGGTTATGATTATGGTACAAGTTATCAGACACTCGGATATAACTCAAACGGGACAGCACGTGATTATATGTACGGTGAGCAGACAACTAAAGGCAAAGCTTACGGATACACATTTGAAATAGGCGGCTCATCAGACGGATTCTGGCCTTCGCAAAGCAGAATATTCCCGCTGGTTCAGGGTAATCTCAGATCGAATTTATTCAAGTCATGGGTTGCCGGAGAGTATGTTTCACTGAAATCTCCGGGCTATGACAAACAGTATATCAATCCCGGTGATCTGATTACAATGAGTCCCGTTCTGAAAAATCAGGGGCTTTCAACCGGATATAATCTCACGGCACAGATTGAGTCACTTTCACCGCTTCTTGTAACAGGTACATCATCTGCAGCAGTGGATTCTATCACCGCACGCGGCGAAAAAACACTGACAAATGCAATGACTTTTGCAGTATCACCAAACGCCACCGTCTCAGACAGACCAAAACTTGTATTCAAAGTATTTACCGGTCAGAACATGATGAGCAGTGATACTTTAACTCTGAGTATCGGCACGCCGGTTTACACACTTCTTGATTCTGCCAATAATCCTCTTACTCTGTGGACTGTTACCGCCTCGCCTTCAACCCCTAAATGGGAAGCAACAAATACAGCTTATGTTTCAGCCCCCAATTCTTTTGCAGACAGCAAATCGGGTAATTATGCAAATAATGCAACCGTTTCGCTTCTTCTTACTAATCCTGTGAATCTTGGTGCCCTTTCGGCCCCAAAACTGACATTCTGGACAAAATATGACTTTGAAGCAAACTGGGACTACGGTCAGGTTTCAGTTTCAACTAACGGAGGTTCATCATGGACTGCTCTTGCAGGTCTCTATACCGAACCGGGCACAGGGAGTTTTCAGCCTCCGGGACAGCCTCTTTATGACGGAGTGAGATCAGAATGGGTGCGTGAGGAGATGGATCTTGCAAATTACAATTCTGATGCACTTCTGAGATTCCAGCTGAGATCTGATGGATCCCAGGTTCGTGACGGATGGTATCTCGATGATATAGGAATTTATTCTTTAATGATCGTTCCTGTTGAGCTGACAGGATTAAGTTGCTCTGTAAATGAAAACGGAGCTATGATAACCTGGTCAACGGTATCAGAACTGAATAACCGCGGCTTTGAAATTGAACGCTCGGCTGATCAGATCTCATGGCAGAAAATGATCTTTATTGACGGGAAAGGAACAACTCAGGAAAAAAACCGATACTCCTGGAATGACAGGACACCTCTTGCCGGCAGATCCTTTTATCGGATAAAACAGCATGATTACGACGGTACCTATGTAATTTACGGACCTGTTGAAGCAGTAAACTCTTTCCGTCCGTTTGATTTTATGCTCACTCAGAATTATCCTAATCCTTTCAACCCGAAAACAAGGATAGCATACTATCTTCCTGAAAGAAGTGAGGTGAAACTCACGGTTTATGATGCGATTGGTAATGAAGTTGCAGTTCTGGTGAATCAAACAGTGGAATCAGGTGCTCATTATGCTGAGTTTGACGGTGAAAACCTTTCCAGCGGAATCTACATCTACAGAATTGATGCGGGCAGTTTTACAAAAACAATGAAGATGACTCTGCTTAAATAGGATTTATAACGTACCTTTTTCATAAATAAAGCCGCACCCGGGTTGTTTTACCCGTGCGGCCTTTTTTATGATATTTACCTTACGCTCGGGCATTTTTTCGGATCAGAATTTCAATAAGTTCCTCCATATCAAAAATAGCGCTGTAAGCCGCACATAAACCCATACTCTGACATTTACTGAGATCAGATCAGGTATACCGGCAATGATAATCACTATAGACTTGCAGATCAGAAAAAGGCCGGGCACATCGCACAGGTCCGGAATTAACTTTTCCCCGGGGCAGAGAAAAATACAAATGTTCCAGGAGCTTCGGGCTTGCCGGGAAAATATAATAATTATAAATTCAATACTGTTACAAAAAAAATTCCTTTTAACATGTTCCTTAAGTCCTTTTTATCACTCTTTGCCGTGCTGGTTCTGTTTGGCTGTTCTTCAGCCGGGCAGGAGTATGATCAGGAAAAACCCGACCCCGATCTGCTTTACGTAAGAAACATAAAAACCATCCTTACCGCTGACAGCCTCTCGGTTCAGATTAAAGAAGAACTTGATAAAACCGAGATATACTTTCATACCCTGGACTCATTAACCACTCTGGAAGAATCAGAAAATGATTCAGTTAAACTGGAACTGCTTTATGCCATGATTGATTCACTTTCAATTATATCAGAAGATAATTTTCTGCTGCTGCAGGAACTTCAGACCAGGCTTACTGACGCTCTGAAGGCTTCGGATCTGACAGAAGATGATCTGATGGAATTTTCGGCGGCATACAGGAGCATGAATTTAAAGATTAGTATGCTCGGACTGGATTTTTTAGGTAAGGTAACAATACAGGAGCAGACAAAAACAGGCTCGGCACCGGGCAGAACACTGAACCGGGATGAATTGTCAGCAAAACCCGAAAAAGACGATCTTCTTAAAATCCTTTCTGCCAAAGCCAGGGCTGAGTCAGATGGTGAAGACTCTCCTGCGGTCAAAATGGCAAAGGTCGAACTGAATAATAATACTTTTGCAAAAGCAGCGGCTTATCTTAAGGCGGAGAAATTACTTCTTACCGGCAACAGGATGCTTCAAAAGGAGGATGTTGCTAATATGGATAATCAGGAACTGGAGAACCTCATCATGACAATTCTGGCTGTAAAAGGAAAAATCTTCGCAGACC
>CAYPMQ010000251.1:0-5093 GCA_964411625.1 uncultured Ignavibacteriaceae bacterium | reverse complement strand
GGTAATATCTCCCGTCAGGACAACAGAATCCCGCTGAATTATATAGGGGGTATTTAGTCGGCTGATCGTATCAGTGAAATCAATGTATGATTTCCCGATTGGGAAGACGTTACCGTTCACATCAACTGAATCGATATTATAAACGAATTTACTCCCTTTAATAAGAGGAAAAAGATCCGGATACGTCTCAGGATCAGCCTGGTACAATCTCTCTTTGCAGCCCGTTAAAACCAGTGCTGCTGCCGCAATCATCAGATAAATCTTAACATTTTTCATATTATCATTTTCAGATGGTTTCTGATCTTTTCAAAAGCTTTACGTCTGTGGCTTATACTGTTCTTAACTTTCAACTCAAGTTCTGCGTTTGTTAGTTCAAAACCATCGGCAATGAACACGGGATCATACCCGAAACCGCCTGAGCCTCTTGGTGAAGCGATAATCTTTCCTTCCATTGTGCCTGTTTCACAAAATCGTGTGTGTCCGTTTACGAACGCTGCGGCACAAACAAATCTTGCCTTCTGCGGAAACCCGAACGGAGTAAGCTCTCTGAGCAGTTTCTCCATATTTTGTTTTTCTCCTTTATCTGCGCCGGCATAACGGGCTGAATAAATACCGGGAGCTCCGTTTAGAATGTCAACTTCAAGGCCTGAATCATCAGCAATCACGGGTATATCAAATAAATGCATTACAGCTTCTGCCTTGATGAATGCATTTTCTTCAAATGTTGAGCCGGTTTCTTCAATTTCGGGTATTGCAGGGAAATCTGACAGCGATATTATTTCAAGGCCCTGCAGGTCAAGGATGCTCTTTATTTCCTTCAGCTTGCCTTTATTAGTTGTTGCGAAAAGTATTTTGCTGATCATTAATATCTTAACCGTGGGTTATACTCTTGCAATAACCACCTGTACAGTGCCGAATGTAAGACTATGTACGTCAACCTTGCTGAATCCGCTTTCAAGAAAGATTTTTTTAAGGTCAACATTCCTGTCGAATTCTTCAACTGAATCAGGAAGGTAATTGTAAGCGCTTGAGTGGCCTGAAAATATTTTGCCGACAAGCGGCAGAATAACCTTAAAATAAAACCTGTAAACCAGTTTTATTATAGGATTGCGCGGCATCCTGAATTCGAGAATAGTTGCTTTGCCTCCGGGGGTAAGCACCCTGCTGAATTCTCTGAATGCCATCGGAATATCATAAAAATTCCTTACCCCGAATGCAACCGTAATATTTGTGACAGATGCAGATTTCACGGGCATGTGCTCTGCCGCAGTCTGAAACTCTTTCCCTTTGATCCATCTGACCTTTTGATCAAAAATGGAAAGCATATTAAAAGAGAAATCAGCACCGAAGATTCTTTCAACACCGTGCTTTTTAGCCTCGATGGCAAAGTCACCTGTACCGCAGGCAACGTCAAGAAGAACGGTGTTTGAATCAAGTCCCGTTAGTTTAATCGCTTTTTTTCTCCAGTAATAGTCAATGCCAAAGCTGAGCAGATGATTCAGAAAATCATAACTCCCGGCAATGGAATCAAACATTTTTTTGACTTCGTGTTTCTTCTCGTTCTCGCTGAATGTATATCTGGATTGTTTCATCATCACTGTATGTAAATAAAAGTATCTGTAATTTTAACCCGAAGAGCGTTTCAAAAGTTCGTCACTCACGAAGTTTGCAATCTCTGCAAAATGGTTTATGGTGAGCTGCTCTGACCTTAATCTGAGATCAACCGGAAGTTTAGTTATGCCGTATTCTCCGGTCAACGGCTCAAGGAGTGAGTTTCTGAGTGTTTTTCTTCTTTTTCCGAAAGCAGTTTTAACAATTTTTCTGAATATTTTAAAATCCTTAATCTCATACTTATCACCGGTGAAATCAATTTTGATGATTGCCGAGTCAACGTTGGGTTTGGGAAAAAACACTGTCGGTGGAATCTTAAACCGGATTTTGACATCAGCCACGGCACCAAGAATCACACTCAGAATACCATACTCTTTATTTCCTGGTGGAGCAGCAAGTCTCTTCGCAACCTCATATTGCACCATAAGAGTGGCGTCAGAAAAAATATCACGATTCTCAATAAGACGAAAGATTATCGGTGAAGTTATATTATAAGGGATATTCCCGATTGCCCGAATCTTCTTCCCCCCTGAATAAAGCTTTCTGAGATCAGTTTCCAGTATATCCTCATTAAGAAAATACACTCCTGGGAATCGGTTCTTAAGTTCATCAATCACCCTGGTGTCTATTTCTATACAGGTGAGTTTTTCTGCCGCGGCAGCAATGCCTTCTGTTATGGCACCCTGACCCGGTCCTATTTCAATGATGATATCTTCTTTGCCGGGGTTGAAATCAGCAATTATTTTATTAATTGTATTAGGGTCGCGGAGGTAGTTCTGACCAAATTTTTTGAGGGGTTTAACCAATTTTAGAAGTCTCTCTGTACTGAAGCGGGAATTTTTTATATTAATGTACTTAATCTTTAAAAATGTTTCTACAAACTTACTCAAATAGATTCCCCCATCAAAGAAAGGCAGGTATTTGTGGCTTCAAAATATATAGCAAGTGTTGATATAGGCGGCACAAAGATACTCGGAGCTATACTGAACACAGAAGAGGGAATAGTATACAGATATAAAAGACCATCGGTGGCCAATGCCGGTGATCAGGCTTTTATAATTGACCTTGCAGATTTTATCAACCAGCTTATGGAAGACTCAGGGGTCGGTGAAGAGAATATAGCAGGAATAACACTGGGCGTGCCAGGTTCGGTTGATATCAAAAACGGAGTCATCGGGATGGCGCCTAACCTGGGACTGGTTAATTTCCCGATAGCAGATGAGCTTAAGAGAAGAACTCAGCATGAAGTATTTATAGAAAACGATGTGAATATAGCTGCTCTCGGTATTCACAATTTTGGCGTTGCTCAGGGCAGGAGCAATGTGCTGGTTGTGTTTGTAGGTACCGGTATCGGCGGCGGAATGATAATCGACGGAAAACTCTACCGCGGAACCAGTTCAATGGCCGGAGAAATTGGTCACATGAATATAAGGATGAACGGACCTCTCTGCGGATGCGGAAAACACGGATGTTTTGAAGCTGTTGCAAGCAGGACGGCAATTGTAAGAGATATAACTGCTTTGATCAAAAAAGGTAAAAGCAGTGTCCTCAAAGAGAAGCTTGATCAGGGAAAACCGATCAAAAGCAAAGCTATATCTTCTGCAATAGAGGGCGGAGATAAAGTTGCCAGGAAGGTTATGAATCATGCCTGCGAGGTTATCGGTACAACGGTTGCTTCAATTAATAATCTGATGAATTTTGAAATGGTGGTGTTTGGCGGCGGTGTTCTCGAAGCTAATGAAAATTACATGCTCCCCAGAATTAAAAAAGCGTTTTATCATCATTCCCTCCCTGACGCAGCCAAAGTTGTTGACGTGGTTGGAACAAGGCTCAGAGATGATGCGCCGCTTTATGGCGGAATTCCGCTTATAAAAGAGTACCTTGGTATAGATATTTAGTTTTATCTGCTGCGGGACTGGAGCAGAGCTGCAGTCCCATCACCTCTCCAGAACCGGTAAACTGTTCCCGGACTTTATTACAGGAAATTCTTTGTAGACATATTTTTTAATCACCGGAGTAAGTGCATGAATGTATCGCTGATCGAGACAAGAAAACTCGAGGAACTTTTTAGGGCATGGGAACTGCTTTCTTCATCCTTAAGCTATGAAGAGATTCTTAATATCACACTTACGCAGGTTTGTAAGCTGCTGAATGCAGAAGCCGCTTCAATATTTCTTTGGGACGCAATGGAAAATGAGCTTTTCCTGAAAACCTCGACAAACCTTTCACCGGAAGAAGCCAAAAAGATCAGGGTCCCTCTCGGGAAAGGGATAGTAGGTTACGTTGCTCATTCCGGAGTGCACCTTAATATCGTTGATGCCGCAAAAGATGAGCGTTTTTACAAGGATATTGATAAAATAACGGGATTCAAAACAAAAGCGATTCTTACCGTGCCTCTCAAGGTTGAAGATAAGCTTGTGGGGGCAGTACAGCTTATCAACAAAAACGACGGCTCATCATTTAATGAAGAAGACATTGCACTTCTAAATCAGTTCACCAGGCTGACCAGCATCATATTCGATAAAGCGCGGATGCATGAGGAGATACTCCAGAAAAAACTTATTGAATATGATCTTTCTCTGGCACATTCACTTCAGATGAAACTTCTGCCCGGCCAGCCCCTTAATAAATATGGTATCATAGTTGAAGGCTATTACAAATCAGCGAAATATGTTGGCGGAGATTATTTTGATTATGTTGCCATGCCCGGAGAGAAAGTTTTTTTCACGATAGGTGATATTTCCGGGAAAGGACCTGATGCATCACTGCTGATGTCTGGTGTAAAAGCATTCCTTTATGCATATCTCCAGATGGGAAAGGATGTGGAAGAGATAGCACTTAATCTGAATCGCTACTTTGAGGAAAATTCTCCTGCCGAGAAGTTTCTTACTGTCTTTATGGGAATTTATGACCGGGCTTCATCAAGAATTGTTTATGTTAACGCGGGTCATGAATCGCCAATACTTATGAAGAAAAGCGGTGAACTCCGGATGCTTGAAGCTAATTGCCTTATACTTGGTGCGTTCACATTCTGGCAGTGTACCATTACCGAAATAACTTTTGAACCTGGCGACGTGATTCTGGCGTATACTGACGGTATCTCGGAAGCTATGAATGAAAATGACGAGCTTTTCGGGTACGAAAGAATTGACAGGTTTATGGAAGCCCACATGGGTAAACCTGAATTGATTGTAAGGGATCTTCCGGCTGAAGTTAAGGCTCACTGCGGTAATGCACAGCAGAGCGATGATATCAGCTTCCTTGTGATCTACAGGGAACAGTAGAAATAAAGGGTGTAGGGTATAGGGTATGGTTTGCTGCCTTGGCAGTTCCGATTTTTCGGGATTATTCGTTGATTTTCTATCTTTGCTCTGAGCGGCTGTCTTGTCCTGTTTCCTGTTTTTTGCCTCCTGTTTCTTGCCCTGCTGTGATAGTGCCAAATGGCGAGGGTAATTAAAAATTAATAAATCATTTTTTTTCAT
>CAYPMQ010000250.1:0-5115 GCA_964411625.1 uncultured Ignavibacteriaceae bacterium | reverse complement strand
CAATTATTGTGCAGGCTACTTTTCCCTGGAACGGTCCTAAATATAACCTTTTCCCGTTCCGGATGTAGAAACCAACCCAGGAAACATAATCAAACGACTGTTTAATCAAGGCCGTAAAATTTGACAGGCCTGAAAGCGTATGATCAGAGTCATCGAAAAGATGCCCGGCATGTCTGAGAATACTTTCGTAAATTTCTCTTTTATTCGTCAGTCCCTCATTACTGATCTCAAGCAACGGTCACCTCTTTTTTAGGCCTTTTTGAAGCTTTCCCGGTATGAATATGAGCCTTTCCGTTTTTTCTTAAATTAATGCCTGGAAAAAGATAAGGAAGCGCCTCTTCAGCTTTAACCACCGGTATGATTGTCAGTCCTTTGAGGACTTTCTCATTTATTTCACGGAGATCGGGTTCATTATCTTTCGGAATAATCACGGTCTTCATCATATTTCTTTGTGCCGCAAGCAGTTTTTCGGTAAGACCCCCGATAGCCAGCACATCACCTCTGAGGGTAATTTCTCCGGTCATGGCAACATCATTTGCAGCTTCCTTACCCGTGAGCGCCGAAATCATTGCCATAGTCATTGTTATTCCCGCTGAAGGTCCGTCTTTCGGTATTGCACCCTCAGGTAAATGTATATGAATTTCCTTATCTCTGAAAAAGTCCTCGGAAAGACCGAAGACACTGTAATTGGATCTGATATAAGACAATGCTGCCTGAGCAGATTCCTTCATTACATTACCGAGCTGACCTGTAAGGGTTAGTCTTTCCTTGCCCGGCATAACGGATACTTCAACCCGAAGAATATCTCCTCCGACACTTGTCCAAGCGAGGCCAATAACTGAACCGACCTTTTTACCAGTATCCACTTTCTGTTTTTTATACTTTGGCACACCGAGATATTTTTCTATTGCCGCAGGGTCAATCTTAACACTGTTAACAGGATTCTTTTTTCCTTTTCCATACTCTGTAACCACAACTTCTTTTGCAACCTTACGGAAAATTGATGCCATTTCCCTCTCAAGATTCCTTACACCCGCTTCACGTGTATAATCAGTTATTATTTTCCTGATTGCCTCATCATCCATGGAGATATTTTTATCAGTAAGTCCGTTGTTTTTAATCTGCTTCGGGATGAGATGACGTTTTGCGATCTCAATTTTATCATGCTCAAGATAACCGTTAAGTTCTATGACTTCCATTCTGTCAAGCAGTGGGAGCGGAATATTATACATTACATTGGCAGTGGTAATAAAAAGCACCTGCGAAAGATCGTAATCAACTTCAAGATAATGGTCGTTAAATGAATTGTTCTGCTCAGGATCAAGCACCTCAAGCATTGCTGATGAGGGGTCACCCCTGAAATCAGAGCTGAGTTTGTCAATTTCATCCAGAAGAATAACCGGATTGACCGTACCTGCCCTTTTCATTGCCTGAATAATCTTTCCGGGCATTGAACCGATGTAAGTTTTTCTGTGGCCTCTTATTTCAGCTTCGTCACGCACTCCGCCCAGTGATATTCTCACAAATTCTCTTCCCAGCGCCCTCGCTATAGATTTACCGAGTGAGGTTTTTCCGACACCGGGAGGTCCAGCGAAACAGAGTATCTGCCCTCTCAGATTTTTTACGAGATTGAGTACTGCTATGTGTTCAATGATTCTCTCTTTCGGTTTTTCAAGCCCGAAATGATCCTCATCAAGAGTTTTCTGGACATGGTTTATATCCAGGTTGTCTTTTGACCTTTTGCTCCATGGTAACGCTATCATCCAATCAAGATAGTTCTTTATTACCGTGTATTCAGGCGACATCTGAGGAATTTTAACCAGCTTGGATAGCTCTTCAATTGCCTTTTCCTGCACCTTCTTAGGCATTTTTGCCTTTTTGATAAGTGCTTCTATTTTATTGTATTCATCTGTGGGGACATCATCGCCCAGCTCATCCTGAAGAATCTTGATCTGTTCCTGGATTATAAACTTACGCTGAGTCTTGGCAATGTTTTCCTGGACTTTATGATCTATCTCCTGCTCTATCCTGAGTATATCAATTTCGCTTCTGAGTATCTTTATAAGCTCAAAAAGCTGCTCCTTGAGATCTGTTGTTTCGAGGAGAGTCTGTTTAAGTGTAATTGACTGCTGAAGATTGGCGGCAGCATAAAACAGTTTCCTGTCAGGCTCATTTATTGTATTAAATGAATTGATAGCATCAGAGGGAACATTGCGGTTAATTTTCACATATTCCTGAAACAGGTTGGTCATCTGCCTGAGCAGAGCGCTTGTTTCGTGATCCTCTTCAAACCCCGGCTGTACAACACTAATACGGGCGTACATGTAATCTTTATTCTCAAGCCAGTTTTCAATTTTACCCTGAACGAGACCATCCACGAGTATTTTCAGTAAACCGTTAGGGAGTTTAAGTATCTGAATGATTTTGGCCACCGTGCCGTGTACATAAATATCATTCTTCGTCGGTTCATCTATTGCCGAATTCTTCTGCGTGGCAAGAAATATAAATTTATCTGTTTCAATAGCAGTTTTTGCCGCGTTGATTGACTGCTCCCTGCCAATGAGTACAGGATAAATCATATAAGGGAAAATCACAACGTCACGCAGCGGTAAAACCGGTAAATTTTCCGGAATATTTATTATCTGATCTGTTTCTTTTTCCGAAAGGTTAAATTCCACTCTGTTCCACCTGTAATGTAAAAAATTAAAACTTTAAATATACCAAACCTTTTCGGGGTATTCAAGGAATCAGTTTCGGGTATTATACTGATTTGTTATGTGAGGAACAATAAAAATTGAAAAAAACCGCTTCAATGGCAAACTATATTCAGGTCAAAACAGAGACAAGAAAATCGGTGAACAATAATTTCCATTTATTTCATAGTGCTGCTGATTAATTCTTTCTGCATGTAACAATATCTTACATTGAAATCATCTGATGACCCCTGTATTCTATCAGGGATTTGCTGAATTAATTTGGGATTTGAAAATGTCCTGAAATGTAAAGAAGGGAAAAACGGGGTTGATGTACATAACAACCCCGTTAAAAAATCATTTATCCATTCCGAAACTTTTCTGATGAATTTCATCAATAGCGCTCAGCACCTGATTCACCTTATTCAGCTCTTCGGATGCTACCTGATGACCCGGTTTTAATTTTAACGCGGCTTCAAGTTCATTTTTTGCACCTGAATAATCCTTCTTAAGAATAAGCGCTTTTGCGGTGGTCATGTGGTCATCAAAGCTGATTTCATTTTCTCCGGGAAGCTTTTTCACAAGAAGTTTTTCTCCTTTTTCATCAACTATTTTAGCCTTGAAGTCATCCGGATAACCGATGTTAACAGGTTTATAAAATTCATTCTTTTTTACCCCGTCAATGTATCTGAGTATCAGGTCTTCGCTTAGCTTTTTCCATGTACTATAAACCGTTTTACCTGCGTCAATCGTGTATGACGTCAGGAACTGAAGGGCCTCTGCTCTTGATGATGAGAGCAGTCTTAAAGCTTTCTCTTCAACCTCCTTTTGCCTTGAAAGGAACTGACCTTCAAGCTGATTCTGAACGTTCTTTATATCATCTATCACAACATTAAATCTTGGGTAGGCAAAATTGGCTACGGCATTGAAGACCCAGAATGCTGCATCCCAGGTGAAATGTGAAAGTGAACCAAGTCCTTTTCTGTAATTTTCAGGAACATCTGTTACCGATGCGTAAACAGGGAACCAAACTGTTGTATAAGTGTCATCCACTCCGAACCACAGCAGTCCTCCGACTTCATCAGGGAGAGAGCTTCTTGACTGACTGATGAATGACCAGCCTGTCTGAGGTGTTGAAATGGGTCTCTCGTTAAAATATTCCTGTCCGTTATACTTCCATGTAAGAGGTCTGGGTCTCATCGGAGTGCCATAAGGACCTGCTCCCACACCTTTTGTCATATCAAGTTCGGTTCCGTCATAATGATCCCTCATAAGTGACATTACATCCTGCACTGTAAGCTTTTTATCAGGTTTTACATACAGAGGCATTCTCTCTGTGGTTTCCCCTCTTATATAACCGAGATATTTATCCATCCCCGAACTGCATCTTCTGAAAAGTGACCAGACTCTTGCATCACAGAATCTGATTGCACCAAAATCAAGCGGAGCATAGGCAGCTGCAAAATCGAATTCTTCATCCTTACCGCTGAAATATCCTTTGTCTCTTGCAAACTGAATCACATCTTTTGAATAGAGACAGTTTTCGGGATCATTCAAAGGGAATTTTGTTATTCTTGCCTGATTAGCATGACCGGATACATAGCCGTCTGGTATCTTTACTGCAACCCAGTTAGTACCTTTAACTCCCGGTCCCTTACCTATCATTTCGAGAATCCAGCACTCATTTTTATCGGCGATGGAAAACGATTCACCTGAACTGTAATATCCATACTCTTCAACAAGACCGGTCATAATCTTAATGGCCTCACGGGCAGTTTTGGCTCTCTGGAGTGTGATGTAAATAAGGCTGCCGTAATCTATTATTCCCTGCGGATTAACAAGCTCTCCCCTGCCTCCGAATGTTGTTTCACCAATGGCAAGCTGATGTTCATTCATGTTTCCGGTGACATTATAAGTCTGAGGAACCTGCTTAATTTTTCCGAGAAATTTGCCCGTATCCCACTCGTAAATATCAAGCATTGCGCCTAACGGATACTTTGCTGCCGGAAAATGATATAGTTCACCATACATGTAATATGAATCAGCGGTATAGGTGATCATGCAGGACCCATCTGCCGATGCTCCCTTTGTTACGATGAAGTTTGTACAGGCTATAAGCTCCTGATAAGTTAAAAGCAATGAAATGACCAGAGAGGCAGTCAGTTTCCTCATTCAGATCTCCTTAGTTTTGAAATATATAAACGGCAAGATACTTAAAATGATGTTTACTTAACAAGAATAATCGGATTGGACAGGAGGGACTCCGGCCGGGATTTCATGTGTGTTCTCATAAACAGAGGCTATTTTCTAAGGGATTTTTTTACAGTACCCTGTTTTCTTTTACCGGGATGAAATTACTCATAAACTCTAATCATGCAACAGAGATTTTAATATCAGGCTCAAAATCACTAATTTTCTTTAA